>JASHVF010000251.1 GCA_030039615.1 Gammaproteobacteria bacterium
CGCCTCCTACGCCGACGCGGTGCAGCGGGCCGCGCCGTCCGTCGTGAACGTCTACACCGACCGCGTCGTGACGGAGCAACTGGCGCCCTCCCTCGGGGAGCTGTTCGGGGAGTTTCTGCCCCGCTACCGGCAGCGGATCGAGCGCACGCTGGGCTCCGGCGTCATCGTCGATGAGGGCGGCCACATCGTCACCAACGATCACGTCATCGCCAACGCCGAGTCGATCCGCGTCCAGCTCGCCGACGGACGCTACGCCGAGGCGCACGTCGTCGGCACCGACCCCGACACCGATCTCGCGGTGCTCAAGGTCAGTCTCAAGTCACTGCCGGTGGCAGTGCTCGGACGCTCCGACCAGCTGCGCGTCGGCGACGTGGTGCTCGCGATCGGCAACCCGCTCGGCCTGTCGCACACGGTGACGCACGGCATCGTGAGCGCCGTGAGCCGCGCACAGCTCGGCATCGCTCCGGTGGAGGATTTCATCCAGACGGATGCACCGATCAACCGCGGCAACTCGGGCGGTGCGCTCGTCGATTCGAGCGGAGCGCTGGTCGGCATCAACACCGCGATGGTGGCCAAGAGCCTCGGGGTGGAAGGTATCGGCTTCGCCATCCCGGTGAACCTGGTGCGCGGGGTGGTCAGCCAGATCATCGCCCACGGCCGCGTGATCCGCGGCTGGATCGGCATCGTGCCGGAGGATGTCACCGAAGACCAGGCGCGGCAGATCGGGCTCGCGCAGGGGGGAGTGGTGGTGGCCAACCTCTACGTCGGCAGCTCCGCGCAGCAGGCCGGCCTGCAGCGCGGGGACCTGCTGCTCACGGTCGACGGCGCGAAGCCACTCGGTGCGCAGGACGTCCTCGGGCGCATCTCGCGCCACAAGCCGGGTTCCACCGTGACGCTGGCGGGCCTGCGCGGCCAGCGTCCCTTCGAGGTCGAGGCACACGTCACCGAGCGCCCGCGGCCGCAGCACCCGCAGTCGTGACCGAGCTCAGCACGCGGCTTTTCACCTCACGCGCCGAGCTCGATGCGGCACTCGCCGCGCGGCTCGCCGAGTCTATTGCCGCATCCGGAGCGCACGCGATCATGCTCTCGGGCGGCACGACGCCGATGAATGCCTACCGCGCGGTGGCGCGCGCGCCGCTTAAGCACGACGACCGCCTGCGGCTGCTCTTTACCGACGAGCGCTACGTGCCGGCCGATTCCGCGGCGAGCAACTACTACCAGTCGCGCACGCTCCTCGAAGCGCTGGCGCTGCCCGGGGAGGAGCTGCTGCGCGTGCGGACCGAGCTGCCGCTGGAGGCGGCGGCCGCCGACTACGAGCGCAAACTCACGACGCTGCTCAGCTCCGGCGTGCGTGTCACGCTCGGGCTCCTCGGACTCGGCGCCGACGGGCATACTGCCTCGCTCTTCAGCGCCGCCGACATCGAGCGGGCCCGTGGGCGCTACGCGCTGCCCGTGCAGCGTCCCGACGGCATGAGCGCGGTGAGCGTCACGCCGGAGTTCCTGGCGACGGTCGAGGAGCCCTTGTTCGTGGTGGCGGGTGCCGACAAGCAGAGCGCCGTGCGCTCGCTCCGCGCCGCCGATTTGAGTCTCCCCGCCTGGCGGGCCGTGCAGGGCTGCACCCGGGTGGAGTTGTGGTTCGCCCCCACCGGGTAGCGGCCGGGCGGGTCCGCGCGCGGTCCGGGACGTCTATACTTCAGGCCGATGTTCCTGCAGATCGAGAACTTCCTCTCGGCCGCCGAGGTGCAGTCGCTCGCGGAGATCGCGCGCCAGGCGAAGTTCATCGACGGGCGGCTCTCCAACCCGCACAACATCGCCAAGGACAACGCGATCAGCGACCTCAACGATCCGCACGCGCGTCGCGCCTCGCAGATCGCGCTCGCCGCCCTGCAGCGCAGCGAGCCGGCGCGCAACTTCGCCTTCCCCAGGCGCATCGCCCAGCCCACCCTGCTGCGCTACGACGTGGGCAAGAAGTATGGGACGCACACCGACGCCGCGTTCCTGCCGATCGGGCCGGAGCCGTTGCGCTCGGACGTCTCCTGCACGCTGTTCGTGTCGGGCCCGGCAGACTACGAGGGCGGCGAGCTGCTGATCCATCTCGGCACCGAGGTGACGCGCATCAAGGGTAATTCCGGCGCCGCGATCTTCTACCCCTCCACTACGCTGCACGAGGTGGCCCCGGTGCGCTCCGGACAGCGCCTGGTCATGATCACCTTCATCGAGAGCCAGATTCCCGATGAGAGACAGCGCGAGCTGCTCTACACGCTCGGTGAGGTGCGGGCGCTCGAGGGCCTGAAGATGGAGTGGGAGAACCGCACTCAGCTCGAGTACGTGATCGCCAACCTGCAGCGCATGTGGTCGCGCTGACGGCCAGCGCCGCTGCGAGTGAGCGATCCCATGCCGGCCTCCTCCGCCGCAACTCTCACCGGGGAGGCGGCGCGCCTCGAGCGCGCCGGGCACCTGGCGGAAGCGGCCGCGACCTGGCGGCAGCTGCTCGCACGCTGGCCGGACCTCGCCGACGGCTGGTACAACCTCGCACGGCTGCAGCGCCGCCTGGGGGAATTCGCGGCCGCACTCGACTCCTATGCGCAGGCGCTGCGGCACGGGGTACGCGCGCCGGAGGAGATTCATCTCAACCGTGGCGTCATCTTTGCCGACTGCCTGCGGCAGGAGGCGGCGGCGGAGACCGAGCTGCGTGCCGCTCTCGAGCTCAATCCGCGCTATCTGCCCGCGCTGCAGAACCTCGGCAATCTCTGCGAGGACCTCGGGCGACGCGACGAGGCCCGCGCGCTCTACGAGCGCATCCTGGCGCTTGCGCCGCAATCCTTTCAGGCCCTGGCGCGCTACGCGCAGCTCGCGCCGGTCAGCAGCCCGGAAGATCCGCTCATCTTGAGACTGCGCGCCGCACTCGCCGATCCCGGGGCGGATGCCGCCGACCGGGCCAGTCTCGGATTCGCCCTGGCGCGCGCGCTCGATGCCGGCGGCGCCTACGCCGCCGCCTTTGCCGCGGCGGCGGATGCGAACCGCGCCAGCCGCGAGAGTGTCCGGCCCGCCGCGCGCTACGACCGCCGCGCTCACGAGCGTCTGATCGATGCGCTGATCGCGGCCTTCCCGCGCGCGCAGGCGCCGCGCCCGCCATCGCAGCCGCTAGCCGCCCAGCCACCCACCGTCCGGCCGATCTTCATCTGCGGCATGTGGCGTTCGGGCTCGACGCTCACCGAGCAGCTGCTCGCCGGTCATTCGGGCGTGAGCGCGGGCGGTGAGCTCGATCTGCTGCCGCAGCTCGCGCAATCCGCCCTGAGCCCGTTCCCGCAGGCCGCCGCCACACTCTCCGCGGCCAGCGCGCGCGAGCTCGCCGAGCGCTACCGGCGCGGCGTGGCCGCACTCTTTCCGGGCGCTCGCTGGGTCACCGACAAGCGGCCCGACAACTTCCTGCTCATCGGCCTCATCAAGCGGCTGTTCCCCGAGGCGCGGATCGTGCACACCACGCGCGACCCGCTCGATACCTGTCTCTCGATATTCTTCCTGCACCTCGATCCGCAGCTCGCCTGGGCACTCGACCTCGAGGACATCGGCCACTATTTCCGCCAGTACGGCCGCCTGATGGCACACTGGCGCGCGCTCTTCGGGCAGGACATTCTCGACTTCAGCTACGACGCACTCGTGCGCGAGCCCCGGGCGGCCCTCGAGCGGCTGCTCGCCTTCTGCGATCTGCCCTGGGAGGACGCCTGCCTCGCGCCGGCCAGCCGCGGCAAGCCGGTGAAGACGGCGAGCGTGTGGCAGGTGCGCGAGCCGCTCTATCGCCGCTCCTCGGGGCGCTCGGCGCACTATCGTCGCGAGCTCGAGCCGCTCGCCGCCTCGCTCGCCGACCCGACGCCATGAACGCACCCGCGGTCACGCTGACGCCGATCTTTGCCACGCCGTTCGCGACGGTCCCGGTGTCGGTACCGGGTGGGGAGGATGGATCGCTCGCGGCGCTCCTCGAGGCCTGGGCGACGGACGAGCACCGCGACTCCGAGGCGCGGCCCGATCCGCTCTGCTATCGCAGCCGCGAGACCCTGTTCGAGTCGAACGATGCGCGTATCGCGGACCTGCACCGCGAAATGCTCGCCGGGATCGCCGCCGTGGCGCGCGCAACCATGGTCGGTTCCGTGGAAGAGTTCGAGCGGCTTGGCGTGCAGGCGCGCGCCCGGCTCGTCATCGTCCGCCCGGACGGCTGCCTGCCCGCGGCGAGCCTGCCGCTCGCCTCCTGGTGTGCGGTCTATTGCGCGGCCGCGCCTGCTGCATCGGCCGAGCGCTCGCTGAGCGGCGTGCTGCGACTCTACGAGCCGCGCCTGGGGCGCATGTTCCTCGACGGGGCGAATTGGCGACTGCGCCCGCCGTTCGCCAGCGGCCACCACGTCTGGCGACCGGTGGCGGGCCAGATGGCGGCCTTCCCTGCCTGGGTCGCCCACGAGGTCGCGCTCAACCGCTCGGACGCCGATCTGGTGCTGGTCATCGCGCGCGCGCGCTTCGCCAACCCCGGCCAGGAGGCGGGGCCGCCATGGTGAGCACGCCGCTCAGGATCGAGCCCGGGTTCGCCGTGCCGTTCGCCGCGACACGTCTTGCGCCCTGCGAACGCCTCAACCGCGAGCTCGAGGCGCTGTTTCTCGCGCGCGAGACCGACGAGTACCGCAATCCGACCCCGAGCCACGTTCCACAGGCCGAAATGTTCGAGAGCCGCTTCAACCTGTTTCGCTGGCCGGAGAGCTGCGTTCAGGAGCTGCGCAGCTTCGTGCTCGACAACGTGGCGCGCGTGGCGCTCGAGAGCTCGACCCTCCCGGCCGCCGATTTCGCGCGGCTCAGGATGCATAACCACACCTGGTATCACCTGACCCGGTACGCCGGTTCCTTCGTCGCGCACAACCACCCGCTCGCCTCCTGGTCGGCGGTCTACTGCGTGCGGGCGGGCGAAGCGCCGGCCGGACAGCCGGGCAGCGGACTGCTGCGCTTCCTCGATCCACGCTGGGGCGCGGGAAGCTATCTGGACGCGGGCAACCGCGCCCTGCGGCGCGAGTTTGCCTTCGGTTCGCGCGAGCTGCGGCTCGAAGAGGGCCAGCTGATCGTGTTCCCGTCCTACGTGCTGCATGAAGTGAGCCCCTTCTATGGGCGGGACGTGCGGATCACGGTGGCGAGCAACTGCTGGTTCGGTTGAATCAATGGCTTCCTGCGGCGGCCGTGGCTCGCCGCACGTTGTTGCCGAAGCGCAACAAGCGTCTGTCACAGCGATTGCTGAACGGGAAAGTGCTGATCCGACAGGTCCTCATGCCGCGCTGCTGCTTGGCAACACTGGATCAAGGTGCTCTAATGCGACCCTCGAAAGACGGCCCGGGGGAATGACCGACTGAGATCGGTACGCGGAGCCGGGACGGGTTTGTATACCAGACCTATTTGCACTTCTAGTTAGGGGAGAAAACATGGCGAATAGTCGCAGCTTGCAGAAGGCTGTGCGTTTAGCGCTCGCGACGGTCACGACGGCCGCCGGCGTACCCGCGCTGCACGCCCAGACAGCCCCCGCTCAGGCAGAAGCCACTCCGGCGCCGCTGGCCGAGGTAGTGGTCACGGGATCGCGCCTGCAGACACCGAACGAGACCGCAATCAGCCCGATCACGACGGTCTCGGCGGCAGATGTGCAGGCGACCGGCCTGACGCGCGTCGAGGACATCCTCAACAACCTGCCGATGGTGTTCGCCGGCATGAACTCGACCACCTCGAACGGCGCCGACGGCACCGCGAGCATCGACCTGCGCGGCCTCGGCAATCAGCGCACGCTGGTGCTGGTCAATGGTCTGCGTCTCGGCCCCGGCGAGGGCGACGGGCGCAACTGGTCGGACATCAACGAGATTCCGGCGGCGCTCATCGAGCGCGTCGACATCCTCACCGGCGGTGCCTCGGCCGTGTACGGCGCGGATGCGGTCGCGGGCGTGGTGAACTTCATCCTCGATACGCACTTCGAGGGCTTGAAGATCGACGCCGGCTACCACTTCAACCAGCACGATCAGGACAACCCGAACGGCGTGCAGGGTGCGGTCACCGCGGCGGGTGATCCACTGCCACCGAGCTCGGTCAACACCGCCTTCGGCAAGAACGCCTCGATCCTCGTAGGCTCGAACTTCGCCGAGAACAAGGGCAACGCGACCGCCTACATCACCTATGACAACCAGGGCGCAGCGCTGCAGAAGTCCTTCGACTACAGCGCCTGCTCGCTCACCATAGGTGCCACGGGGCTGGCTTGCGGCGGCTCGAACACCTCGGCGAAGAACGGCGCGGGCGGACACTTCTACGGCACCAGCGCCAATGGGGTGAACTTCCTGTCGAACACGGTCGACGGCCTGACCAATCAATTCCGGGCCTTCCAGCCCACCGACCTCTTCAACTACGGCCCCTACAACTACTACGAGACGCCGGAGACGCGCTGGACGGCGGGCGGGTTCCTCAATTACGACGTGAATTCGCATGCCACCGTGTATGCGAACGTCATGTACATGCGCAACGAGCAGCTGGCACAGATTGCCCCCAGCGGCGACTTCGGCAACCCGTCCTTCATCGCCTGCGCGGATCCGCTGCTCAATGCCTCCGAGCAGGCGGTGATCTGCAACCCCGCGTACCAGGCCCTGCAGGGCAATCCGTACGAGGTCTACAACGGCAAGAACTATCCCGGTCTCAACCTCTACATCCTGCGCCGCAACGTCGAGGGTGGCCCGCGTATCCAGGACGTCATCAACGACAACGCCCGCGAGGTGTTCGGCGTCAAGGGCGACATCAACGATGCGTGGAACTACGACGTTTCCGCGCAGCACAGCGTGGTTGACACTTCGTCGACCAATCAGAATTACCTCTCCAACGCCAACATTCAGCAGTCACTCAACGTGCTGCCGGGTGCGACCGGCGGCGTGGTGTGCGGCGGTCCCAACAACGGCCTCGGCATCGGCCCGCTGGTGACTCCGGGTACGGCCTTCTCGCCGAACTCGAGCTGCGTACCGTGGAATATCTGGACCTCGCACGGCGTGACGCAGCAGGCGCTGGCATACCTCTCGATCCCCGAGCAGCTGCAGGAATCGGTCACCGAGTACGTGGTGAGCGGCTCGGTTACCGGCGACCTGGGCAAGTACGGTGCGAAGCTGCCCTTCGCCGACGACGGCCTGCAGGTGAACGTCGGCACCGAGTGGCGCTCGGACGCCTCGGAGTTCAATCCCGATTATGTCTCGCAGCAGGGCCTGGCCGCAGGCGGCGGCGGCGCGACGCCGCCGGTGTCGGGTGCGATCACGGTGTGGGAGGGGTTCACGGAGCTGCGTCTGCCGCTCGCCCAGCACCAGGCGTTCGCAGAGGATCTCTCGATCGAGGGCGGCTACCGCTACTCCAGCTACGATCTGGGCTTTACCACCAACACCTACAAGCTCGGGCTCGAATGGGCACCGGTCAAGGACATCCGCCTGCGCGGCGGCTACAACCGCGCGGTGCGCGCCCCGAACATCGGCGAGCTGTACGCGCCGCAATCTGTGGGCCTCGACGGCTCGGAGGATCCGTGCACCGGTCCCACTCCCGCCGGCTCGCTGGCGGGTTGCGAGGCCAGCGGCCTGAAGGCGAGCGAGTACGGGCACCTCGCGCCGAACGCGGCCGAGCAGTACAACGGCCTGCTGGGCGGCAATCCCAGCCTGCAGCCGGAGATCGCCGATACCTACACCGTGGGCTTCGTGCTGACGCCGCGGGTAGCGCCGGGCCTGACCTTCTCGGTCGACTACTTCGACATCAAGATCAAGGACGTGATCGAGACGCTGGGCGGCAACACGATCATCAACGGCTGCGTCTTCGAGGGCGAGTTCTGTAACCTCGTGCACCGCGACCCGGCCAACGGCTCGCTGTGGCTGTCGCCGCTCGGCTACGTGATCGACACCAACATCAACGCCGGTCTGGAAGCGACCCGCGGCTATGACATCAAGGCGAGCTACCGCTGGCAGCTGCCGGCCTACGGATCGGTGCTGTTCGGGCTGGAGGGAACCGCGCTCAATTCGCTGGCGACGACTCCGGTCGTAGGCCAGGGCTCCTACGACTGCGCCGGGTATTACGGCGACGTCTGCGGCGGCAGCGATCCCAAGTGGCGCTCGGTGCTGAACATCACTTGGTCGACGCCCTGGGATGCGCTCGATGTCACCCTGCGATGGCGCTACTTCGGCTCACAGACGACGGAGCAGCAGAACCCGAGCAAGTACCTGGCGGGAACCTCCTACCTGCCCTCGCTCGCGCACATTGCGGCTTACAACTGGTTCGATCTGTCGGCCACGTTCGACGTCTACAAGAACATCAAGCTGCAGCTCGGCGTCAACAACATCTTCGACAAGGATCCGCCGATCGTCACCGGCGCCGACTGCTCGACCAGCAGCCCGGGCGGCGCGAACTGCAACGGCAACACCTTCCCGGGTGTCTACGACGCGATGGGGCGCTATCTGTTCGCCCATATCACGGCGCAGTTCTGAAGTCTTAGTGTTGAGTTGAAGGCGGCGGGCCACGAGGCCCGCCGCTTTTTTTGGCCGTCTTACTTCACTGCAGCCGCCGCACGCGGTGAAAGCGCTTGCTCGAGGTACGCATCAGGTACGAGCCGAGGGTGGCGCGCGTGATCACCACGGTGTCGCCTGCCGCGAGCAGCGGATCGTCGTCATCGAGCTCCCACAGGCCCCCGCCCTCGAGCGCCACGGTCATGTGGCCGGTCTTGCTCTTGCCGAGCGAGGTCACGCGCGCCTCGAGCGAGTCGCTCACCGCGACCTTGGGATGTTCGGCCTGGTAGAGGCCGAAGGACTGGCCGGCAGGGGCAGCAGGCGGCGTCGCCGGTGCCGCAACAGCGGCCGGGGCCGATGGCACGGCAGGTGGTGCCGCCGTTGCCGCCGCGGCTGCGGGAGCCGGTGCCGGGATGGCCGGCACTGGCGCGGGGGCAGCCGGGGCCACGGCGGCGGACGCGGGCACCGGACCCGACTGCGGCGGCGCCGCGGGCTTCGCCGCGGGAGCCGTGTGCCCGGCAACCCGGTCGTAGCAGGCCAGGCGCTCGGCGTCGGAGCCGAGCGCGGCGCAGGCGGCGAGTGAATCCGGGGGCGTCGCCGCGGACTGCGCCGCGCACACCAGCGGCGCGAGCCCGAGCGCCAGCAGCCACCGCCGCGTGCCTGGTGGGGAACTGCATGCCGGGCGAGCGCTCATAGGGGCTCGACCGAGCTCGGGCCGTAGTAGGTGCCGACGACCTCTGTGGCCGCGCGCACCAGGGCGCGCTCCGCCGCAGTCAGGAACGGATTCCAGATGTCGAAGATCAGGATGCCGCGCGGCACGTCCGAGTCATTCCACGCCTCGTGCTCGATCGTATCGTCGAACACCAACGCCTTGCCCGGAGCCCACTCGCGCGTCTCGCTGCCGACGCGGAAGCCGCAGTGCGGCGGGACGATGAGCGGCAGGTGCACGGTGAGGCGGATATTCGTCACGCCGGTGTGCGGCGGGATGCGGGTGCGCGCATCGAGTATCGAGAAGAAGGCGGTCGGCCCGCGCCGCGCGACGTCGCACCGCGGCGCACCGCCGAGCACCTCGGCGGTACGCGGACAGCGCGCCAGGTGCGCCGGCTGCGCTACCGACTGGTTCCACAGGAAGTACGCGCTCCAGCGGCGCGACTTGTTGAGCTCCTTCCACTGATTGAGCGGCAGCCCCTCGGGATAGGCGATGTACGGCTCGAGTCCCTCGCGGTCGGCGACCAGCACCCCCATGAGCTCGGTGCGGATTGCATCGCTCGCCGCCTCGATCGCATCGAGCCACGGGAACTCCTCGCGATCGAAGAACTCCACCGCCGGCAGCTCCGGGAAATACATGAAGGTAGGCTGCGGCAGGAAGCGGGCGCGCTTGCCGGTCAGGAGATCGATGCAGCGGTCCACTCGCCGCTGCCGCCCGCCGCCATAGCTCGCCCGTATCCCTGCGAGCCGCTCCTCGATGGCCGCCGCGAGCAGCGCCTCGTCCCGGGCGACGGCCGCACGCGCGTGCTCGATCACCGGCGCCACTGTCTCCGGCGGCGGCGCCCCGGGTGGCAGCGTCGCGAGCGCATTACGGTAGATGCGCGCGGCGTTGCGCGCATCGCCGCTCGCCTCGAGCAGCGCGGCCTTCTGCAGGAGCGACGCGAGGTGGCGCGGCTCGAGTGCCAGCGCCCGCTCGATGGCATCGAGCTCCGCGGGCAGCTGGTTGAGCGCATGCAGGCTCGAGGCGAGGTTCGACCACAGGTTCGGATGCTGCGGGTCCGCCTGAGTCGCGCGTCGGAAGAGCTGGGACGCCTTGTCGGCCTCGCCGCGCTTGAGCATCTGCAGTCCGAGCTCGTTCAATACGGCCGGATGAGCGGGCGCGAGCTGCGCGACGCGGGCCAGCAGCTGCTCGGCTTCGCTCTTGCGGCCGCCGGCGTCCGCTGACTTGGCGGCCTGAATCAGCCGCAGCACGGTGGCGTTGTCCACGCCCGGCGCGCTGTCCACGGCATTGACGTCGCTCATCACTCTCACCTATGTTTTTCGAGTCATCGGGAATTCTAACCCGGCCCAGTGCCGCCCGGAGAGCAGCCTTGCAGTCGCCGCGGGAAGTGGAGCTCGAGCTGATGCGCCTCGCCGCCCTCCTGGAGCGCGAGCCGCAGGCGGCTGCGCGCGCCGCAACGGAGATACTGCGATCGAGCCCGGGGCAACCGACTGCGCTGTTGCTGCTGGCAGCCGCGCAACGTGCCTGCGGCGACCCGCAGGCGGCGGCCGCCGGGCTTGCCGCTCTCGCCGCCGCCCAGCCCGACTCCGCGGTAGTGCGCTTCGAGCTCGGGCGCGCGCTGCGTGCGGCCGGCCGGGAAACGGAAGCGCTCGCAGCGCTCAAGCGCGCCGTCGAGCTGGCGCCCGATCTGGCCGAGGCTTGGCGCGAGCTTTCGTTGCTGTATGCCGCGCGCGGCGAGCCGGCGGCATGCGATGCCGCCTACGCCCGCTTCGAGGAGCGCTCTCCCGAGAGTGCGCGCTTCGGCGAAGCGCTCGCAGCGCTCGCGGACCAGCGCTACGGCGCGGCCGAGCAGCTGCTGCGGCAGGCGTTGGAGAGCGCGCCGCGGGACCCGGTGGCGCTGCGCCTGCTCGCGCAGGCCGCCGCCGCCCGGGAGGACTACCGCGCGGCCGAGCAACTGCTCGGCGAGTGCCTGCGCCTCGCGCCCGGCTACAGCCGCGCACGCCTCGACCTGCTGCGAGTCCTGCAGACGCAGCACAAGGGCGAGCCGATGCTGCCGCTCATCGAGCGTCTGCTGGCCGCGGATCCCCGAAATCCGCGCTACCGGATGCTGCAGGCCGACGCCTGCGCGCTGCTCGGACAAGTCGAGCGTGCCCTCGAGACACTCGCCGTGCTGGTGCGCGAGTGCCCGGACGACGAGGCCATGTGGCTCGACTACGGCCATACGCTGCGCACGGCGGGCCGCGGCGACGAAGCGGTCGCCGCCTACCGCAGATGCCTCGAGCTCAATCCCGAATTTGCCGGCGCCTGGGTGGCCCTCGCCAACCTCAAGACCCTGCCCTTGTCGCCGGCCGACATCGCCGCCATACACGCTCAGCTGGCGCGCGCCGGACTGCCGGACGATGAGCGTTCGCAGCTCGAGTTTGCGCTCGGCCGGGCGCTCGAGGATAACGGCGACTTCGCGGCCTCCTTCGCACATTACGCGCGTGGCAACGCCTTGCGGCGCGCGCTCGTGCCCTACGAGGCGGACAAGCTCACGCGCCTCGTGCAGCGCACGCGCGCCCTCTATTCGAGCGAGTTCCTCGCCGCCCGCGCCGGCTGGGGCAACCCCGCGGCCGATCCCATCTTCATCGTCGGCCTGCCGCGCTCGGGCTCGACGCTCGTCGAGCAGATTCTCGCGAGTCACTCCCAGGTGGAAGGCACACGCGAGCTGACCGACATCCCCCAGTTCGCCAACGAGCTCGGCGAACGCACTGACGAGTCCGCAGCGCCGCCCGAGTACCCGCGCTCGGTCGCGCGGCTCGGGCGCGCCGAGCTCGCCGCGCTCGGCGAGCGCTATCTCGTGCAGACACGCTCGCATCGTCAGCTCGGCCGGCCGCGCTTCCTCGACAAGATGGGCAGCAACTTCCTGCACCTGGGACTCATACACCTGATGCTGCCGAATGCACGCATCATCGACGTCCGGCGCGCGCCGCTGCCCTGCTGCTTCGCCAACTTCAAACAGCACTTCCACGGCGGCCAGTGGTTCAGCTACAGCCTCGAGGACCTCGGCCGCTACTATCGCGATTACGTGAGTCTCATGGCGCACTTCAACGCGGTGCTGCCCGGACGGGTGCACCGCCTCAGCTACGAGAGCCTGGTGCGCGATCTCGAGGGCGAGGTGCGCGCATTGCTCGCGTACTGCGGCCTGCCGTTCGAGGCGGCGTGCCTGCGCTTTCACGAGACCCGCCGGGCGGTACCCACGGTGAGCTCGGAACAGGTCCGGCAGCCGCTCTACAGCGAAGCGCTGGAGCAGTGGCGCCACTTCGAGCCCTGGCTGGGGCCGCTCAAGGAGGCGCTCGGCGAGCTGGCGGTGACGCCGGCGGCTTCCGCGCCCGGGCGCTAGCCGGAGCGCGCGTCGTCGCCGACCAGCTCTAGCAGCGGCCGCAGCGGCGCGAGGTACGGTTCGTAGTTGCGCCAGCGCCCGATCGAGCCTGAATTGATCTTCTGGCGTACCTGCCAGCGACTCGCCGTGATGACCACGCGCTCGGTGCGGTGAAAATCGAGACAGCGCGCCTCCCACGGCAGCCCCGTGAACTCGAGCATCCTGCGCGTCCAGCGCTCCTGATTCGCAACCAGCGCCTCGTACGGGACCTCGAGCAGCGTCGTCGGCGCGAGCACGGCACGCCAGTGATCGGTGACGCGGACATACTGGCGGTAGTAGTGCGCCAGGCTGTCGAGATCGTGCGCATGGGGCTGGCGGTCGCCGAAGTTCTGGAAGTAGAGCGACAGGCAGGTGTCGAGCGGGTGGCGCTGCATGTGCAGGATCCGGGCATGCGGAAACGCCAGATGAATCAGCCCGGCATGCAGAAAGTTCGCCGGCATCTTGTCGATGACGCGCTGCACGCCGGCCGAGTGCTCGCTGATGCGCGCGAGATAGTCTCGCGCGAGGTCCGCGAGCGCCGCGCGGCGCGCCGCGGTCGCGGAGCCCGCCTCGCGAAAGAGCTCGGCAGCGCGATCCCAGAACCGCACCTCGCCGGCCCCGGACGCCTGAGTGTGGGAGGCGAGGATCTGCTCGGCGAGCGTGGTTCCCGATCTCGGCATGCCGACGACGAACACCGGCAGCTCCGAGGCCGAGGCGCCGGAGTGACCCGCGCCGAGAAGGGCGGCGTCGAAGGTAGCGATGATTTCGTCCACCTGCCGCTCGAGACCCGCGCGATCGTAGGGCACGCCGTGGCGGGCGCTCAGCTCGTTTGCCTGGCGGTAGTGCGCGAACGCCTCGGCGTAGCTGCCGAGGTCGTCGTGGTACTTGCCGAGCGCGTAGCGCAGACCGATCTCGTGTGCCAGCGCCATCGGTTTGCCCAGCGCCTCAACGGCCGCCTCGAGCCATGCGCCGTCGGCGGCGGTCATTCTGCGCTGGGCAGCGATGCTGCAGAGCACCGCGGGCGAGCCGGCATCGCTCGCCAGTGCGCGCCCGAACAGCGCCTCCGCCTGCGCGAAGTCGCCCCGATCGGCGCTCAGGTCTCCGAGCAGCGCCAGCGCGCCCACATGACCTGGGTCGGAGGCGAGCAGTGCGTGGCACAGCGCCCGCGCCTCCTCCAGGCGACCCTCGAGGCGCAGCGCCGTGGCGAGACCGAGCCGTGCCTGCGCATGCTCGGGCTGCAGCGCGAGCGCGCGGCGGTAACTGCCGACCGACTCGGCCAGCTCGCCGAGCTCGTAGAGCGCGCGCGCCACGTGCCAGTGGCCGTCCGCGCGCTGCGGCTCGAGATCCACGGCTCGGCGATAGGCATCGAGCGCCCGGGCGTAATCCCCGCCATCGCACAGCGCATTGCCGAGGTTGTACAGCGCCTGCGTGAAGCGTGGATTGAGTTCCACCGCGCGGCGCAGGCTCGCGGCCGCCTCAGCGGGGCGCGCGAGCGCCGCCAGCACCAGCCCGAGGTTGTTGTGGGCAATGGCGGCACGCGGGTCGAGCGCCACCGCCTTACGGGTGCAGCTGAGGGCCTCCTCGAGCTGCCCGAGCTGCCGCAGCGTATTGCCCAGGTTCGCGTTCGCCTCCGCGTCATCAGGATTGAGCGAGAGCAGCTGACGGTAGCGCTCGACGGCGCGCGTGCAGTCGCCGAGCTCGCGCAGCGCGTTGCCGAGATTATTCAGCGCCTCGGGCAGGTTCGGGTTGCGTTCCAGGGCGCGCTCGTAGAGCGGCACGGCCTCGCGGGCGCGCCCGAGCGCGCACAGGCAATCGGCCGCAGCGATCATGACCGCGAGGTCCTGCGGCTCGATCTCGAGCACGCGCGCGAGACTCGCGAGTGCCTCCTCCAGCCGTCCCTGCTCCTTGAGCACTGCACCCAGGTTGCGATGCGCCTCGGCATCTCCGGGCAGGAGGTCGACCGCCCTGCGCAGCGCCGGCAGCGCGTCCCGGCCCTGGCGCGCGCGCACCACGCCAATGAATTTCCACAGCGTGCCGGAGTCCGGACTGCGTTCAAGCAGCAGGCTCGCCTGAGTCTCCGCCTCCGCAAGCCGGCCCTGCCGCACCAGCGCACCGAGCGCGGCGATGCTCCCCTGCGGCTGCGCCGGCGGGCCGGCGCCGGGCGCATCCGGCGCCCTTCCCGGCGCCGCGGCGGCCGCAGGCAAGGCGCCGCAACACAGCTTGAATTTCCGCCCGCTGCCGCACGGGCAGGGATCGTTACGGCCCGGTTTCATGCGTCCCTGCGCGCGAGCCGCGCGAGCTCGTGACAGATCGCGCCGAACACCCCTTCCCAGTCGCCGGGTTGTGCCTGGCGGAACAGTCGCATGCTCGGATACCAGGGGTTGTCGGCGCGCTCCAGCAGCCAGCGCCAGTCGGGCACGTGCTTGAGCGCGACCCACACCGGCCGGCCGAGCGCTCCGGCCAGGTGCGCGAGCGCGGTGTCGCAGGTGATCACGAGGTCGAGGTGCTGCATGAGCGCGGCGCTGTCGAGAAATGCCTGCGGACCCGCGTCGAACTCCGCACCCGGGAGCTCGAGCGCCATGGCAGCCGGGTCACGCGGCAGCTGTTCGGCCCCGTACCCCTTCTGCAAGCTGATGAGGCGCACGCCGGGGACGGCCGCCAGGCGGGCGAACATCGCCAGCGGCACCGACCTGCCGATATCGATGCGGTGGCCGCTGCCCTGCCAGGCGATACCGACCCTGAAGGCTGCAGCGCCGAGGCGCTCGCGCCAGAGCGCGACGCGCTGCGGCTCGGCTGCAAGATAGGGCACGGCGTCCGGAACCTCCGCCAGCGTGGTGCCGAAGGCCAGCGGCAGGCTGAGCAGCGCACACTGCAAGTCGCACTCGGGAGGCTCCTCGCTCGCGCCGGTCACGCGAATCGCCGCGCCGAGACTCGCGAGCAAACCCGTGAGTTGCGGCTGCACGCGCAGCGTCACCTGCGCGCCGCGCTGCTGCGCGAGCAGCGCGTAGCGGCAAAACTGCAGCGTGTCACCGAGCGCCTGGTCGGCGTAGATGAGCAGCCTCCTGCCGGCGAGCGGCTGCGTGCCGTCCCAGGCGGGCGCGGCGCGCGGCGGCGCCGTGGCGTGCGCGAGTCTCTTGCGCCACTCGTAGAGCGGCCAGCCCTGCGCGAACTCGCCCGCCAGCAGCAGACATACACTCTTGTTGAAATAGGCCTGCGCGTAGTGCGGATCGAGGGCGATGGCGCGATCGTAGCTCGCCACGGCCTCGTCCAGGCGCCGCAGATCGAAGAGCGCGTTGCCGCGGTTGCAGTGCGCGGCCGCCGAGTGCGGGGTCTCGCGCAATGCCTGCTCGTACTGTGCCAGCGCCTCGGCCGCTCGCCCGAGATCGCGCAGCGCGGCGCCGAGATTGGCGCGCACGCCGCGCATGCCAGGCTGCAGCTCGAGCGCCCGCGCGCAGCTTGCGAGCGCCGCGGCCGGCTCACCCAGCTCGCACTGCAGCGCTGCGAGATTGTTGTGCACCTCGGCGAATTGCGGCTGCAGTGCCACGGCACGCTCGTAACTCAGTGCCGCGTCGCGGTATCTGCCGAGGGCCTGCAGCACCAGCCCGCGATTGTTGTGCGCCACCGCCAGTTCAGGCTGCAGCGCCAGCGCCTGCTCGTAGCTCGCGAGGGCCTCGGGAAGGCGCTGCAGGCGGCGCAGCGCGTTGCCGCGGCTGTTGCGCAGCTCGGCGGACTGCGGCTCGAGCGCGAGCGCCGCATCGAAGCTCGCCAGGGCCTCCTCGCTCCGCTGCAGCTGCTGCAGCGCCATACCACGCCCGTGCAGCGCCTCGAGGCAGTGCGGCTCGAGCGCGAGCGCCGCGTCGAAGGCAGCCAGCGCGGGCGAGGCGCGCTGCAGGGCCAGCAGCGCACCGCCGTGATTCAGCTGCACGCGCCAATCGGCGGGATCGCGCCGCAGCACCTCGGCGTAGATCCGTTCCGCTTCGGCGAGCCGGCCGGCCCGATGCAGTGCCATAGCGCGCTCGCGCAGCGCCGCCTCACTCACGGCGGCTTCGCGAGCCGCGAGCCGCCGCGCGGCCTCACCCGCTGCGCCCGCAGGAGCGCTGCCAGTCCTGCGCCGTGGCGCCCGGGTTGTGCCAGCCGCAGGGCCCCTGCACCAGCTTCTCCTGCTGCGGCGGTCCCCAGCTCGCGGGCGTGTATTCGATGGGCGGCGCCGCGAGCGAGAGCAGCGGATCGACGATCGCCCAGGCGGCCTCCACCTCGTCCTGGCGCGCGAAGTGAGTAGTGTCGCCGATGAGGGCGGCGCTGATCAGCACCGCGTAGGCATCCAGCTCCTCACCGGGCTGCTCGGCGGCAAACAGCTCCACGTCGCGCCCGGTCATGACCGGGCCGGGGCGCTTGGTGTGCGCCCCGACGGCGATCGCCACGTCCGGCCCGACCCGGAAGCGCAGGTGGTTCGGCAGCTCGGGACCCAACTCGCCGAACACCCGCGCCGGCGGCGCCCGCAGATCCACCACCACCTCCGTGGCGGTCACGGGCAGGCGCTTGCCGGTGCGCAGGTAGAACGGCACCCCGCTCCAGCGCCACGAGTCGATGTGCAGCGTCACGGCCGCGAAGGTCTCGACGCGCGAGTCGGGTGCGACGCCCGGCTCGCCGCGGTAGCCGGCGAACTGTCCGCGCACCAGCTCCGCCGGCGACGCCGGCCGGATCGCCTTCAGCACCTTCACCTTCTCATCGCGCAGCGGCTCGCCCTCGGCACTCACCGGCGGCTCCATGGCGAGCAGCGCCACGATCTGCATCAGGTGATTCTGCAGAACGTCGCGGATCGCACCCGCCTCCTCGTAGAAGCGCCCGCGGCCGGCGACCCCGAGCGTCTCGGCCATGGTGATCTGCACGCTCGAGATGAAGTTGCGGTTGAGCACCGGCTCGAGGAAGGAATTGGCGAAGCGGAAATAGAGGATGTTCTGCACCGCCTCCTTGCCGAGATAGTGGTCGATGCGAAAGATGCTGCTTTCCGGGAAGTGCTCGTGCAGCGTCTGGTTGAGCGCGCGCGCCGAAGCGAGATCGCGCCCGAAGGGCTTCTCGACGACGATGCGCGCAGCGGGGCTGTCGAGCACGGCGCTCAGGTGCTCGGCCACCACCGCGAACATGCTCGGCGGGATCGCCAGGTACAGCAGCGGCCGCGTGAGCGGCCCGAGCGCGGCGCGCAGCGCATCGAACGTGGCGCGCTGGTTGTAGTCGCCGTCCACGTAGCGCAACAGGCCGATGAGGCGCGCCGCTACCGCCGCATCCGCTCCCGGCACGAAGGCCGCCAGACTGTCGCGCACTCTTGATGCCAACTGCTCGAGGTTCCAGCCCTGGCGCGCGACGCCGACCACCGGCACCGTGAGGACGCCACGGCGCACCAGCTGGTAGAGCGCAGGATAGATCTTGCGATAGCACAGGTCGCCGGTCGCCCCGAACAGCACCAGCGAATCGCAGTCGCGTCGCTCCATGACCATCCCCCGCGCCTCAGCTCTTCTCGAGGTGACCGCCGAAGCCGAGGCGCATCGCCGACAGCACCTTGCTGGCGAATTCGCCGCGGCCGCGCGATTCGAAGCGGGCGTAGAGGGCCGCGCTCAGCACGTTGGCGGGCACGCCGACATCGATCGCAGCCTCGACGGTCCAGCGCCCCTCGCCTGAATCGGCGACGTGCCCGGCGAAGCCTGCGAGCCGCCCATCGCGCGCCAGCGCCGCCGCCGTGAGATCGAGCAGCCGCGAGGCGATGATGCTGCCGTGGCGCCAGACCTCGGCGATCGCCGCGACGTCGAGACGGTATTGGTAGAACTCTGGATTGGCGAGCGGTGCCGTTTCGGCGTCCGCCGCCGCGGTCTCGAGACCGGCGTCCGCGTGGGCAAGGAGATTGAGGCCCTCGGCATAGGCGGCCATCAGACCGTACTCGATGCCGTTGTGAACCATCTTCACGAAGTGGCCGGCGCCATTCGGTCCGCAGTGCAGGTAGCCGAGTGCCGCAGCTGCGAGCCCCGCCGCACGCCCGGCCGCCTCACCCGCGGGCGAGTGCCCGCCCGGCGAGAGGGTCGCCAGTACCGGCTCGACCAGCCTCACCGCCTCGGGCTCGCCGCCGATCATGAGACAGTAGCCCTCATCGAGCCCGAGCACGCCGCCACTGGTGCCGACGTCGAGGTAATGAATGCCGGCGCCGCTCAGCTCCCGGGCGCGCCGGATGTCGTCCCGGTAGTTGGAATTGCCGCCGTCGATCAGCACGTCGCCGCGCTGTAGCAGCGGGCGCAGCTCCGCGATCACGGAGTCCACCACGGCCGCCGGCACCATGATCCACACGGCACGCGGCGCCTCGAGCGAATGCACCAGCTCGGCGAGCGCTCCGGCGCCCTTGGCCCCGTCGGCCGCCGCGGCCGTAACCGCCGCGGCGGAGCGGTCGTAGACCACGCACTGGTGCCCGCCCTGCGTGAGCCGGCGCACCATGTTGGCACCCATGCGCCCGAGCCCGATCATTCCTATCTGCATGTTCGGCTCCTAATTCGGCACGCGTTTGATCTGCGCCCCGAGCTGCGCCAGCTTCTCCTCGATCGCCTCGTAGCCGCGGTCGATGTGATAGATGCGCTCGACGTCGGTCCGGCCCTCGGCCACGAGCCCGGCGAGCACCAGGCTGGCGGAGGCACGCAGATCGGTCGCCATCACCGGCGCCGCGGTCAGCTTCTCCACCCCGTGGATGATGGCGGTGTTGCCTTCGAGGCGGATCTCCGCCCCCATGCGCCGCATCTCCAGCATGTGCATGAAGCGGTTCTCGAAGATGGTCTCGGTGATCGTGCCGACGCCGCGCGCCACGGTGTTGAGCGCGGCGAACTGCGCCTGCATGTCGGTAGGGAACGCCGGGTAGGGTGCGGTGCGTATGTCGACCGCCTTGAGGTCGCGGCCGCGCATGTCGACCTCGATCCAGTTGTCGCCGACGCCGATCCTGGCGCCCGCCTCCTCGAGCTTGGCGGTCACCGCGTCCAGATGGTCGGGGCGGGTGTTCTTGATGCGCACGCGCCCGCGGGTGATCGCGCCTGCGACCAGATAGGTACCGCTCTCGATCCGGTCCGGCAGCACTTCGTAACTGGTACCGCGCAGCCGCTCGACGCCGTGCACGATGATCTTGTCGGTGCCTGCCCCGTGGATGCGCGCACCCATCGCCGTGAGGAAGTTGGCGAGATCCACCACCTCGGGCTCGCGCGCGGCGTTCTCGATCACCGTCTCGCCCTCGGCCAGCGTCGCCGCCATCATCAGGTTCTCGGTGCCGGTCACCGTAACGGTGTCGAGCACCAGACGCGCGCCCTTGAGGCGCCCCGCGCGGGCACGGATGTAGCCGCCCTCGATGGTGATGTCGGCGCCCATCGCCTGCAGCCCCGCGACGTGGATGTTGACCGGGCGCGCGCCGATCGCACAGCCGCCCGGCAACGACACGTCAGCGTGTCCGTGGCGCGCCACCAGGGGACCGAGCACCAGGATCGAGGCGCGCATGGTCTTCACCAGGTCGTAGGGCGCGAAGCACTCGCGCACCGTCGAGCCGTCCACCTCGATGCGCATGCGCTCGTCGATGGTCACGGTGGCGCCCATGCGCCCGAGCAACTCGACGGTGGTGGTGACGTCCTTCAGGTGCGGTACGTTGGCCACCACCACCGGATCGTCGGCGAGCAGCGCCCCGGCGAGGATCGGCAGCGTGGCATTCTTGGCGCCGGAGATGCGCACTTCGCCTTCGAGGGCGGTGCCGCCCTGGATCTGCAGCTTGTCCATGTCTATTGGCCGAAAGTCGCCTGCGGCGCTTTCGGCAGCCACCCCGCTGTCGGTCGCGCACACGCGGGCAAAAAACGTGGTTTTTGCCCGCGCACAACATGCCGGTTGACGATCTTCATCGTCAGGTCCCCCGGAACTCCTCGGGAGTGAGCGCCTCGATCGACAGCGCGTGGATCTCGCGCCCCACGCGCTCGCCGAGCGCGCGATAGACGAGCTGGTGGCGGGCGAGGCTGCGCAGGTTGGCGAACTCGCGCGCCACCACGCGCGCGGCGAAATGCGTCTGGTCGTCGGACCGCACCTCGACCTGCGCGCCGGGCAATCCTGCACGGATCAGGCGGGCGACTTCCTCGGGGCTCATTGGGGGGATATTACATGGGCGCAGCACGCGCGCGCCTATAATGACTCGTATGAAAGCGCATCCCGCCGGGCAGCCCGCCGCCGCCGCCGCCAGCCCCGACGACCAGCAGCTGATCGCCTCGGCGCACCGCGCACTCGCCGTCGAGGAACGCGCGCTCGGGGCGCTCTCCGCCCGGGTCGGCGCGGCGTTCGCGCGCGCCTGCCGCCTGTGCCTCGAGTGCCACGGGCGCGTGGTCGTCAGCGGCATGGGGAAGTCGGGCCACATCGCCGGCAAGATCGCGGCCACGCTGGCCAGCACCGGGACCCCGGCCTTCTTCCTGCACCCGGCCGAGGCCGGCCACGGCGACCTCGGGATGATCACCCGAACGGACGTGGTGCTGGCGCTGTCGAACTCGGGCGAGACCCCGGAAGTAGTGGCGCTGCTGCCGGCGCTGAAGCGCCTCGGGGTGCCGCTCATCGTCATGACCGGCAGGATCGACTCGATGCTGGCGCGGGCGGCCACCGTTGCGCTCGATGTGGCGGTGGAGGAGGAGGCCTGCCCGCTCAACCTGGCCCCCACGGCCAGTACCACCGCCATGCTCGCCATGGGCGACGCGCTCGCCGTCTCGATCCTCGATGCGCGCGGCTTTACGGCGCAGGACTTCGCGCGCTCGCACCCGGGTGGAGCTCTGGGGCGGCAGCTGCTGCTGCATGTCGAGGACCTGATGCGCACCGGCGCCGCGGTGCCGCGCGTGCTGCCTGCGGCGCCGCTCAGCGCCGGGCTGGTGGAGATGTCCGCCAAGGGCCTGGGGATGACCGTCGTGGTCGACGAGAGCGAGCGGATCCTCGGCGTGTTCACCGACGGCGACCTGCGGCGCGCTCTCGAGGCGCGCGCCGACGTCCACAGCACCACGGTCGGCGCGGTGATGACCGCCGCCCCGAAGACTATCGGACCGCGCGAGCTGGCCGCCGAGGCCGTGCATCTCATGGAATTGCATTCCATCACCGCGCTGCCGGTCGCCGACGCGCACGGACGCCTGATCGGCGCGCTCAACGTGCACGACCTGTTCCGCGCCCGCGTGATGTGAGGCGCTCCCGGGGTGGGCACGCAACCAGTGATCCATCTGTTGGTGCTCGACGTGGACGGGGTGCTGACCGACGGTCGACTGTATTTCGGAGCGCGCGGCGAGGCGCTCAAGGTCTTCGACGTGCGCGACGGCTACGGGCTCACCGCGCTGCAGCGTGCCGGGGTTGCGGTTGCGGTGATCTCCGGCCGGCGCTCGAGCGCGGTGCGGGCCCGCTGCCGCGAGCTCAGGGTGCGGCACGTCTACCAGGGCGTCTCCGACAAGCTCGCGGTGTTCGAGCGCTTGCGCGCGCGGCTCGGAATCGCGCGCAGCGCCTGCGCCTGCGTCGGCGACGATCTGCCGGACGTGCCGCTCATGAAGGCCGTGGCGCTCAGCTTCGCGGTCGCCGACGCCCACCCCGAGGCGCGGCGCAGCGCCCGCTTCGTGACCCGCCACGGCGGCGGCCGCGGCGCGGTGCGCGAGGTGTGCGATCTGTTGATCGCGCGCCGCGTGCGGCCGGGGCGGCGAT
>JASHVF010000252.1 GCA_030039615.1 Gammaproteobacteria bacterium
GCGAGTTCGGCGACATGCTCGAGGCCGGGATCCTGGATCCCACCAAGGTGACGCGTCTTGCACTGCAGAACGCGGCCTCCGTGGCGGGCCTGCTGCTCACGACCGAGGTCATGGTGGCCGAGGCTCCGAAGGAAGAGGAGCACAGCCATGCGGGCCCGCCGGGCGGCATGGGCGGGATGGACATGTAAGGGTCCCCCTCTAAAGAGGTATCGATTCTGTAACAACGAGCCGATAGGCTTTACATAACGGTTAGGGGCTCGCGCTCAGGCTTCTCAGTCGGGCGTTGCCCCCAAAGACGCGGAACAAGACCCCCTATTCCGCGCATCACTAGCAGGCCCCCTCGTGGGGCCTGTTTTTTTGGTTTATCGTCTTCAGCTTCCGATCCCGTCCGAGGAGGCTGGCCATGGCTTCAATATCCACCCGCACGCGGCTGGCCGCGGGCTGTGTATGCCTCGTGCTCGTCGCATGCGGCAAGCAGGGTCCGGACGAGATGAGCTGGGCCCGAGCGGCGCTCGAGCGCAACCAGCGCCTCGAGATCGTGGCATCCGACCCGCAGAGCCGCACCTTCACCGTGCGCAACAAGGACACCGGCGAACTCAGCATCGTGCGCGCCGATCAGTTGACCGCCGCACCCGGCTCGGCCGCGCCGGCGGCCGCCGCTCCTGCCGCGACCGGCGCGAACGCCGCCGCGTCCCCCGCGCCGGCGGCTGCCGCGCAGGCTCCCTCTGAGGAGACTGCGGCCACAGGCGCCGAAGCTCGGGGCGCCGCGGCCGCCCCCGCGCAGCCGGCCGCACCTGCCAGAGAGAGCGGCACACCGGCCCCCGACCTGGCGCCCGAGCCGAAGGTGTTCGCGTCCAAGGCGCTGCAGGGCGGGAGCGGCGCGCCTCCGGTTCCGGGACAGGTGCTCGAGGCCGGCCCCGGTTACACGATCGAGGCCGGATCGGCTTCGGCGTCCGCTGGCTCCGCACGCGAGCCCGCGGCCGGGAGCGCTGTGATCGAGTACCGCCACGAGCCGATCGTGTGCCAGGGGGCGCGGCTGCTGCACATTGACAACCGCAATCTCCAGTTCGAAGGCGATGCGGTGAGTGCCGAGGATGGCTGCGAGATCCACATCACCAACAGCCGCATCCGTGCGACCGGCGTCGGCGTCTCGGCGCGCGCCGCCAACGTGCACATCGACAACAGCCTGATCGAGGGCGATGCCGCCTCGATCGACGCCTCGGACGGCGCGCAGATCTACACCGCCGCGTCGAGATTCCGCGGCCTGTCCCGCCAGCTCGACACCGCCGCGGTGCACGACCTCGGGGGCAACGTCTGGAATTGAGCCGGCCGCTGCAAGGCGGCAGCCCGGAGCTCGAGAGTCTGGCAGGGCGAGCGCTCGAGGCGCTCGCCGGCGATGCGGGCGCGCGCGCGGCGCTTCAGGGCGCCGCACCCGAGGTGCGTGCCTCGCTCGCGCGGGTGTTCGCCGCGAGCGATTTCCTCATCGAGTCCCTGACGCGCGAGCCGCAGCTGTGCGCCGCGCTGCTCGAGCAGGGAGATCTCGGGCGGCGGCTCGCGCCGGGCGAGCTCGCCATGCGTGCGCCCGCCCTCGGCGCCGCGACTTCGGAGCCGCAGGCCCAGCGGGAGCTGCGCCGCTGGCGGCGGCAGGAGCTCGCGCGCATCGCCTGGCGCGATCTCGCCGGCTGGGCGCAGCTCGATGAAACGCTCGCCGAGCTCAGCGCCTTCGCCGACACCGCCATCCGCAGCGCCGTCGCCTACGCGCGCCTGGCGCTCACCGCCCGCTACGGCGAGCCGCGCTCCGCCGCCGGCGAGGTGCAGCCATTGGTCGTCATCGGCATGGGCAAGCTCGGCGGCGGCGAGCTCAACTTCTCCTCGGACGTCGACCTGGTGCTGCTGTTCCCCGAGCACGGCGACACCGACGGCGCGCGCGTCATAGCCAACGAGGAGTTCTTCACGCGCCTCGCCCAGTCGCTGGTGCGACTCCTCGAGGCGCCGACCGTCGATGGCTTCGTGCTGCGGGTGGACTTGCGGCTGCGCCCGTTCGGCGCCTCGGGCCCGGTGGTGGCGAGCTTCGCCTCCTTCGAGGATTATCTGCCGCGCCACGGCCGCGACTGGGAGCGCTACGCCTGGATCAAGGCGCGCGCGCTGACCGCCGCCGGGCGCTACGCCGAGCTCGAGGCGGCCGCGGTGCGCCCGTTCGTATACCGCCGTTATCTCGACTATGGCGTGTTCGAGAGCCTGCGGGACATGAAAGCGCTCATCGGGCGCGAGGTCGCGCGAGGCGAGCTGGCCGAGGACGTCAAGCTCGGTCCCGGGGGCATCCGCGAGATCGAGTTCATCGTGCAGGCGCTGCAGCTGACGCGCGGCGGCCGCGACCCCCCGCTCCAGACCCCGGTACTGCGCACCGCCCTGGCGCGCCTCGGAGAAACCCGGGTGCTGCCGGGCGAGGCGGTGGCGCAGCTCGATGCCGCCTACGTGTTCCTGAGGCGCCTCGAGAATCGCCTGCAGATGCTCGGCGATGCGCAGGTGCACCGGCTGCCGGCGCAGCCGCTGGCGCGTGAGCGCATCGCGCTCGCCATGGGCGAGCGCGACTGGCCGGCGCTGCTCGCGGCGCTGCGCGCGCACCGCGAGTGCGTCAGCGGCCATTTCCGCGAGGTCATCCTCGGCGGTGCGGTGCGCGATGATGCCGCGGTCAGGATCGATCTCGGACGCTTCTGGGACAGCGAGGCCGAGACCGCGGCGCTCGCCGACTCGCTCACCGCCGCAGGCTTCACCGAGAGCGCCGAAGCCGCCCGGCTGCTGCTCGAGCTGCGCGCCTCGAGCCTGGTGCGCAAGCTCGATGAGCCCGGCCGCCGGCGCCTGCAGGCGCTGCTGCCGGTGCTGCTCAGCGACATCGCCAGGAGCCGTGCGCAGCTGCCGGTGCTGCGCCGCATCCTCGCGATCATCGAGGCGACCGGCAAGCGCTCGGCGTACTTCGCGCTGCTGCATGAGAACGCGGCGGCGCGCGCGCGGCTGGTCGAGCTTACCGCGCACGGTGAGTTCCTCGCCGCGCAGATCGCCGCGCACCCGCTGCTGCTCGATGAGCTGATCGA
>JASHVF010000253.1 GCA_030039615.1 Gammaproteobacteria bacterium
CTCGACTACAACTCCTACGTCGGCCGCATCGGCATCGGCCGCATCCGCTGCGGCGCGGTGCGCCCGGGGCAGACGGTGGCGCTGCGCTACGGTAACGAGGACCGCGGCGAGGCGAAGATCGCCCAGGTGCTGACCTTCACCGGCCTCGAGCGGCTGCCGGTCGAGGAAGCGAGCGCCGGGGACATCGTCGCGATCACCGGCGTCGAGTCGGTCAATATCGGGCTCACGGTCTGCGACCGGGAGCACCCGCAAGGCCTGCCGCCGATCGCGGTCGACGAGCCGACGCTGCAGATGAATTTCCAGGTCAACACCTCTCCGCTCGCCGGACGCGAGGGCAAGTTCGTGACCAGCCGGCAGCTGCGCGAGCGGCTCTACCGGGAGCTGCAGTCGAACGTCGCGCTGCGCGTCGAGGACACCGAGGAACCCGACGTGCTGCGGGTCTCGGGACGCGGCGAGCTGCACCTCACCATCCTGATCGAGAACATGCGCCGCGAAGGCTACGAGCTCGCGGTGTCGCGCCCGCACGTGCTCACCAAGCTGGTCGACGGCGAGGTGCACGAGCCCTACGAGGCGCTCACCGTGGACATCGAGGAGGATCACCAGGGAGCGGTCATGGAGGCGCTCGGCACGCGGCGTGCCGAGCTCGCCGACATGAGCGTCGACGGCAAGGGGCGCGTGCGGCTCGAGTATCGCGTGCCGGCGCGCGGCCTGATCGGCTTCCAGGGCGAGTTTCTCACCATGACGCGCGGCACCGGCCTCATGAGCCACATCTTCGACGGCTTCGCGAGCGTCAAGGGCGAGATTCCCGACCGCCACAACGGCGTGCTGGTGAGCAACGAGAACGGCGAGGCGGTGGCCTACGCGCTCTTCAACCTGCAGGAGCGCGGGCGGCTGTTCGTCAGCCCGGGCGAGAAACTCTACGAGGGCATGATCATCGGCATCCACAGCCGCGACAACGACCTGGTCGTCAATCCCATCAAGACCAAGAAGCTCACCAACATCCGCGCCGCCGGCAAGGACGACGCGATCCTGCTCACCCCGCCCATCGAGCTGACGCTCGAGTACGCGGTCGAGTTCATCGCCGAGGACGAGCTGGTCGAGGTGACGCCGGCCTCGATCCGCATCCGCAAGCGCTTCCTCAAGGAGCAGGACCGCAAGCGCGCGGCGCGCGCCGAGTCCGCGCTCACGGCCTGAGGACCGGCGGCCGATCGGCGCCGGCCGCTAGACTTCGCGCGCGCCCGAGATCCCGATGAAGGTGAGGAACTCGGAGCGCGTGCGCGCGTCGCTGCGGAAGGTGCCGATCATGCGGCTCGTGACCATGGAGACGCTGCGCTTGTGCACGCCACGGGTGGTCATGCACTCGTGCGCGGCATCGACCACCACGCCGACGCCGCGCGGCTTGAGTACCTCGGCGATGCAGTCGGCGATCTGCGCCGTCAGCTTCTCCTGCACCTGCAGCCGCCGCGCATAGCCGTCGACCACGCGCGCCAGCTTGCTGATGCCGACCACCTTGTTTGCCGGCAGGTAGCCGATGTGGACCCGCCCGATCATGGGGGCGATGTGGTGCTCGCAATGCGATTCGAAGGAGATGTCGCGCAGCACGATCATCTCGTCGTAGCCCGCCACCTCCTCGAAGGTGCGGCGCAGGTAGGCCGCGGGGTCGGCCTGGTAGCCGGAGAACCAGTCGCGGTAGGCATCCACGACGCGCTGCGGAGTATCGGCTAAGCCTTCGCGCCCCGGGTCATCCCCCGCCCAGCGCATCAGTGTGCGCACCGCCTCCTCAGCTGCCTTGCGTGAAACCCTGGCTCTGCCGCTCGCCATGCCGCACTCCCCGATGGCGCACGCCGGGCGCCGTGGGGAGAGTTTAGCGTGTCGGGATCGGCGGCGTCGGCGCGGCGCGCGCGTCTCAGTGTGCGAAATGCAGCAGGCCGAGCGTCAGCGTCAGGCTGCAAACGCCCACCAGCGTCGCGACCGCGAAGCCCGCCGCCAGCGGCCGCCAGCCGATGCGCCACATGTCGGTGAAGGATACCGAGAGGCCCACGGCCGTCATGCCGCAGGTAAGAAACAGGTCCGAGGCGGTGTAGCCGGTATTGAGCAACGCCTGCCAGAGCGAGCCCCCCTGCAGCAGGGCATCGCCCGCGGTGCGCGCGACGATAAAGGCGAGGAACGCCACGACGAACAGCGGCACCAGCTGGGCATGCGGGGCGAGACCGGCATGCGTGCTCGCGGCGCCGTGCGGCTCGCTGCCGCCGCGCGCCTCGTGGCGGCGGGCGAGCCACGCGGCGAGTGGCACCAGCAGGGCGATCGAGAGGTTGCGCAGCAGCTTCGCGACACTCGCGGCGGCGAGCGCCGCGGGCGCCTGCGCCTGCTGCGAGTACATGAGCGCCGCACCGATCACCTGCGAGGTGTCGTGGATCGCAGTGCCGAGAAAGATCCCGGCGTGCAGCGGCGAGGCGGCGAAGAAATGGCCCGCCAGGTAAGGATAGGAGAGCATCGCCGCGCAGCCGAACAGCACTACGCAGGTGACCGCGAAGGCGGTCTCGGCGTGGCGCGCGCGGATCACGGGCGACATTGCCACCACCGCGGTGCAGCCGCACACGGCCGTGCCGATCGCGAGCAACGCGCCGAGTCGCGTGCCGACGCCCAGGACTCGCGCCAGCGCCCAGCCGGCGAGCAGCGCGACCGTGAGACAGCTGACCGCGACCGGCAACGCCGTGAGCGCGATGGAGCTCGCGCCCGAGAGCGTCAGGCGCAGCCCGACCAGTGCGATGCCGGTGCGCAGCAGCTGATGCATCGCCCACTTCAGTCCGTTGGTGGCCCAGGCGGGCACGCCGAGCGTGTTCCGCCACAGCATCCCCAAAACCACGGCGCACATCACGGGACTCAAAGGCAGCCGGGGAAGCCCGAGCAGCCCGTGCGCCAGGGCGTCGGCGAAGGCGCGCGCGAGCAGAGCCAG
>JASHVF010000254.1 GCA_030039615.1 Gammaproteobacteria bacterium
GCAAGAGGTCGCTCTGCGCCGACACGGCAATAGAGCGCCGGGCGCGAGTCGCCCGCCCGATGCCCGCTGCGTCAGTTCGACGGCGGTGTGGCCGAGTAGTATGTGGCCAGGCTGCCGCTCGCGAGTATGTGCCCGTCGCGTCCCGCGTGAATCAGCGCGTGATAGAGCGTCTCGGCGTTGGCGGGGAAATTCGCGAGCGTGCTCACCTTGAGGTCCGTGTCGAGCGCATACACCGTGAATACGTAGTGGTGCGCGTCGGGTGCCACACCGGCCGGCGGACATGGACCATCGTAGCTCGGATCACCAAAATCATTGGTGATCTCGCTCCCATAGGCGCTGGCAGCGACGCCGGCATTCTCCGGAAGTGAGCGCACGTCGGCGGCAATGTTGTACATGCCCCAGTGCGTGAAGGCGGCGGTGGTGTCGTAGAGCACGACCACGAAGCTGCGCGTGTTGGGCGGCACATGCGACCACTGCAGCTGCGGCGACTGATCGCCGCCAACGGCGCCGTTCGCGGTGCAGATGTTTGCGCCCTGGGAGATATAGTTGTAGATCATGCTGTCGGGAAGTGGACCGTTCTGCGTGAACGTGGCGCTGCTGACTTCCAGCCTGCTCCCTTGCCCTTCCCAGAGCGGCTCGTCCGCATTGACCGCGCCCAGCGTCAGACCCGTGGCCGCTGCACACAGCGCGCCGGCGCGGCGCCAATGGTTCTGCGTCATGGTGGCTCTCCCATAGGCGATCGGTGTTGTTATCGGCAACGGGCCGATACTAATCCCGGGAGGTTGCAGCTTGAAGCGGGACGTGAACCTGAGCTTGGCCGCTAGCGCGCCGGCTTTGGGGCGCTGCCGGTTTCTTCCGGCAGCACGAACCTGAGGAACGATGAAACGACGTATTTGTCGCCCGACCTGGGAGTCTCGCCGCAATGCATGTGGGTCCAGAACGGCGGGAAGAACAACGCATCGCCCGCCACGGGTTTGATCTTCAGGTCCTGCTTGTGAAAGCAGGTTTCGCCGCCCTCTGCGACCGAGTTCAGGTAGATGATCACGGCCACCTGCCGCTCCCAGCCGCCGGGTCCGAGCGCATCGAAGTGCCACTTGAAGTGCCCTTCGTTCTTTCGGTAATGCTGGATCTTGTAGCCCGTACACTGCAGCGGCGCGAGCTGCAGTGCGGAGAACTGCACGGCGATGCTCTGCGCCACGGCCGTTACCGCGGAGTGCAGCTCGGCGAACACCGGCGCCCAGACGCCGTCAGTACCGACACTGAGATCGGTACTGACTTTGACGTCGACTTCCAACTGCTGCTCGCCGCTCGGGCTCGCGGTGTAGCCCGAGTGTTTGCCCGAATCATGCTCGTAGAGCTCAATACAACGGCGGCACAGATCCTGAGAGATCAGGTCCTTCACGTAGAAGATGCTGTCGCTGCGGGCGAAGATTTCCATAAGCGCGGGCTGTCAGTGTAGCGCGTGCGGCCGGGCGCGGTCGCGACGGCAGTTGCGCGCAGGGAGTAACGACTTGTTAAGAGGCTTGAGTTCCCGGCGCGGAGTGATAGCTTCGTCGCGCAGCGAGCGCAGCTCCAAAGCCGAGGGTGCAAAGATCGTGCGACGGTTTTCCGGGTGGCGACTCACGCTGCTGCTGAGCGCAGCGGCTGCACAAGCTCAGGTCCCCGGCTCGGGGCAGAGCACTCCGCCGGGCGCGGCGCCCGCCGCCGGCGCGGCTCCGTCCGACGTGAGTCAGCCGCCGGCGGCACCGAGCGGACCCAAGCAGGAAGTCACGATCAGCGCAGCGCCCTTGGACCAGGACGTGACCAGGATCCCGCCCCACCAGTTCACCAAGTGCATGTCCGAGAACGGGGGCACCAATGCGGCGACCAGCGATCTGCGCGACTTCTACCTGCAGTCGGCCATCTGCGAGGAGGAGCTCAGTCGGGAGAAGCACCTGGTGATCGAGGCGTGCATCAATCGCGACGGCAAGACGGAGCCGGCGATCGCCGCCCAGGCCTGCACCGACTCGCTGGACAACGACATCCTGCAGGGCAGCATGCGCTTTTATCTGTTTGCGAGCCGGGCCGCGGCCTACTTCACCGCGGGCGACAAGCAACATGCGCTCGCGGACTACAACGAAGCACTGAGGATTGCTCCCAAGAACGCCTATCTCTACTACAACCGCGGGGTGTTCTACTCGGCCCAGGCCGATAACGATGCGGCGCTACGGGACTTCGATACCTCCATAGGCATCAACGCCAGGTTTGTTCCCGCGCTGCGCCAGCGGGCGAAGATTTACCAGGCGCGCGGCAATTTCGCCGGCGCGCTCGCCGACTACTCGCAGGCGATCGGCCTGGAGCCGAAGACCGCGCAGCTGTGGTGCGAGCGCGGCTACGTGTCGCTGCGGAACCAGGACTATGCGGGGGCCGTCAAGGACGAGGCGCAGGCGATCGAGCTCGACTCGAAGCTGGCCCGGGCTTACTACTTCCGTGCCTCGGCCCTGGTAAACCTCGGTGACCGCGTGAACGGGGTCAACGACCTGCAAACCGCCGTGCAGCTCGATCCGAGCCTCGCCGGGTTCGTGAAGATCCAGGGCAAGACCGCCTCGCTGACACTTCCGCCCTTGTGAGCGGCCGCGCGTCGGGCAGGGCGGCGCGGCGCGCCCCGCGCCCCGCGCCCATCCGCAGTGTGCGCCGTGCACGGTAACGGCGTTACACGCGTGACCTCGCTCACAGATAGAGCTTGTGGCGCTTCGGCAGCCATTGCCGTCGGCCAAAATGGCCGCACGGGAATTTGTCATGAGCATGTTCCAACTCGTCATCGGCACAGCGTGCGGCTTCCTGTTCGCCCAGGCGGCGCTTCACGGCCTCGGCCGGCTGATCGGCTGGCTGCGGCGCACCGACGTGCTCGCGCGTGTGCGGGCAGCAGGGCCGCCGCGGATGCCCCGGATACCCTCGATGCCCCGGATGCCGCGCATGCCTGGGCCGACGGTCCTCAGCGCCTTTATCAAATACGCGGCCCCTGTCGGGGCCAGCGTCGCGCTCGCCACGCTGTGCGTGTGGGCGGTCAGCGACTACCTGGCGGCGCGCTCGGCGCGCAACGCCGAGGCCAGTCTGTTCGATTCCACGGCCGCAGCGCCGGGATCGACGCCGAGCGTCGCGAAAGTCGAGAGCGCAGCGGTGGCACCGCCACCGGCGCCGGAGCCGGCCGCCCAGGTGGTCAGCGCCGTGGATCCCTACGCCGACCCCGAATTCAAGGTGCAACGCAAGGCGCACCGCGCAGGCGATGCGCTGCGCGAGACGCTGGTCCAGAAGTCCGAAGCACGCGCCCGCAGCGAGCTGCTGCACGAGCTGCAGCAGCACGCAGGCCGCTCGCAATACGATTGCGAGGCCGCGGCGCACGCCGACCGCTACCTCAAGGCGGGCCTCGACGTGTGGGGCTTTGCGACCTGGCAGGTCAAGTACTTCCCGGCAGACGGCTACCACGGCGCGACCCTCGAGCAGTGCCGGGACATCAAGAACGTCGTCGCCTCCTCGCTCGACCTCGAGTCCGCGGTCGCGCAACAGAACCAGGACGACTCCGAGCAGCGCTGAGCTAGACTCGCGGGACCTGCAAGCCGCAAGGGGGTTCCGATGGCCGACGCCTGGGGCGAGCGCATGCCGCGCTCCGTGGGGCTTCTCAATGCCGTCGCCGTGTCGATCGGCATTACCGTCGGCAGCGGCATCTTCCGGGTTCCGGCCACGGTCGCGGGCCTGCTGCACGATCCCGGCTCCGTGATTCTCTGCTGGGTGCTCGGCGGGGTCATGGCGCTGTGCGGCGCGCTCAGCTACGCCGAGCTCGCCGCCGCGCTGCCGCGCTCCGGCGGCATGTTCGCCTATATCCTCGAGGGCTTCGGGCCGGTGCCGGCGTTCCTGTTCGGCTGGGCAGAGCTCACCGTGGTGCGTGCCGCGGCGCTCGGCGCCATCGCGACGATCTTCGCCGAGTATCTCGGCTATTTCGTGCCGCTGACCGCACGCGAGGTGCGCGAGGTCGCCGCGCTCGCCATCGTGCTGGTAGGCGCCCTCAATTACGTGGGCGTGCGGCGTGCCGCCGCGGTGCTGAGCGTCACCACCTACGCGAAGTACGGCGCGGTGGTCGCGCTGGCGCTGCTCGCCTGCACGGCGACCGGCGCCAGCAGCGCGCACTTCACGCCGCTGTGG
>JASHVF010000255.1 GCA_030039615.1 Gammaproteobacteria bacterium
GACGAGCACCACCGCGGCCGCTGCCGCCAGAGCGTATCGTTGGTTCATCACATTAATCGAGCAGTGTCATTTACGAATTTTTTATCGGGCCTCCCAGCCCGGGAATACGTGCAAGACGACGCGGCATACGTGGAAGTAGCGATGGCGTCCCGGGCCTCCTCATCTATAAGTGCCGGGCGCAAGATGTGGAGGGTGGATGCTCGCTCGATCCAATTGGACCAGGTGCGCCGTGCTGGTGCTGATGGCGGCCGGGGGGTGTGCCGTCGGCCCGGACTTCAGGCGTCCGGCGCCGCCGCAGGTCGAGGGTTATACGCGTGAGCCACTGCCGCAAGCCACGGCCTCCGCGCCGACACGGGGCGGTGAGGCGCAGCGCTATGTCTGGGGTGTCGACATACCGCGGGACTGGTGGACACTGTTCCAGTCCGAGGCGCTGAACCGTCTGCTCGCTGAAGCTCTGAAGAACAACCCGGACGTCGGCGCAGCCCAAGCCTCCCTGCGGCAGGCGAAGGAGACGGTCTACGCCGCCCGGGGGGCGCTGTTTCCGGCGGCGGTGGCTGCCATCCAACCGGAGCGCGAGCGCCTGAACGGGGCCATCATCGGAGAGCCCGAGTACACGCCGACGTTCACCGTAATCACTTCCTCGCTGCTGATCTCCTACGCTCCGGATGTATTTGGCGGCACGCGGCGGCACATCGAGTCGCTCACCGCCCAGGCCGAGTCCCAACGCTTCACGCTCGAGGCGACCTACCTGACTTTGACGGCCAACGTGGTGGTGGCCGCGGTGCAGGAGGCCTCGGTGCGGGGCCAGATCGACGCCACACAGGAGATTCTCAGGATCGAAACCGATGAGCTCAGGCTGGTGCGCGAGCGGTTCCGCGTCGGGGTGGTGTCGCAAGCGGATGTGCTGCTGCAGGAGTCGGCCCTGGAGCAGACCCGGGCTACCTTGCCACCGCTGCAGAGGCAGCTCGCGCTGCTCAGAAACCAGCTCACGGCGCTCGCGGGGCGGCTGCCGAGCCAGGAGATCGGCGAGACATTTGCTCTCGACGACCTCAGACTGCCGCGCGAGCTGCCCGTAAGCCTCCCCTCTCAGCTGGTGGAGCAACGGCCGGACGTGCGCGGGGCCGAGGCGCAGCTGCATGCGGCCGCCGCCGATGTCGGTGTCGCGCTCGCCAACGAGTTCCCGCAGTTCTCCATAACCGCGATCGCGGGGGGCACGGCCACGGGGCTCCCTGGCTATCCGGGCACCGGCATCTGGAGCATCGCCGGAAGCCTCAGTCAGACGCTGTTCGATGCGGGAACACTGCTGCACGAGAAGCGCGCCGCGGTCGCGGCGCTCGACGCGGCGGGCGATCGGTATCGCAGCACCGTGCTCAAGGCGTTCCAGAACGTCGCCGATGCGCTCAGAGCGCTGCAGTCCGACGCCGAGCATCTGGCTGCCGAGCAGGCGGCCGAGCGCGCCGCGTTCGCCAGCCTGGATGTGGCGCGGCGCCAGTTCCACGCGGAGACCGTGGACCATCTTACGGTACTGGCGAGCGAGCGCTCCTGGCAACAGGCACGCATCGCTCGCGTGCAGGCGGAGGCCAGCCGGTATTCCGACACCGCCGCGCTGTTTCAGGCGTTGGGTGGCGGCTGGTGGCGTCGCGATGACAGTGCATCGCGCTAGGCGAGCTGGCGCAGGCGGCATGCGCGCGTTATCGCTCGCTAAGGTTTACCAGCTGATCGAGCCGGGGCCGGTGGTGCTGTTGACCACCAGCCTCGACGGTCGGGACGACGTCATGACGATGTCCTGGTTGATGCCGGTCGAATTCAACCCGCCGCTCATCGCCTGCATCGTGTCGAATGAGCACCTGAGCTTCCGGGCCCTGTCGCGGACCAGGGAGTGCGTGATCGCGATCCCGGACGCAAGGCTGGCCCGCGCGGTCGTCGGGATCGGCAATTGCTCGGGCCGTGACACGGACAAGTTCGAGCGCTTTCGGCTGACCAAGGCGCAAGCGCGGCGTGTTGGCGCACCGCTCATCAAAGAATGCTTCGCCAACCTCGAGGCAAAGGTCATCGACACGCGTCTGGTGCGCACCTACTGCCTCTTCATCCTCGAGGTCTCAGGAGCCTGGATAGACCCGCTGCAGAAGCGGCCGCAGCTTCTGCACCACTGCGGCCATGGCAGGTTCGTGATCGACGGACGGCGAATCCGGCTGCCCTCGCGGATGCCCTGAGTATTGCGAGCGAACTGCGCCCGGGCGCGCAGCCTGCTGCGGATCCGTCACGCTCACTCCTCGGCCGCGGGCGAGAGAAAGACTTCCTGCGGAATGTGGGCCCGCATCACGCTGGGAGTCTCGCGGATCAGATCCTTGCCCACCTCGGCCGCGACGTGCGGGCGGATGGAATCCGGCAGCGCCTGGCGCAGCACCCCGAGAAAGCGCGGCTCAGCCATCACGACCAGCCGATCGAACTCGTCGCGGGCCAGCGCCTGCTGCAGCTGCTCGGCGATCGTGCGGGCAAAGAGCTCCGCCTCGTGCCTGCGCGGTCGTCTCTCGCCCCCGGTGCCATGGCGAGCCACGGCGCCGCGGCGGCCGCCGGCGGGTGCGGCGTGATCGAATACCCGCCCCGGGCGGTCGGACTTGAAATCACGGTCGTGAAGATGCGCGCGCGGGTCGCTCAGCCGGCTCACGAAAGTCGGCGTGCGCAAGCGCGAGTCCAGATCATAAAAGTCGGCCTCGCCCTCGCTCGCCAGTACGACGCGGATGCGCATGTTGGTTGCTCCTCAGCTAGATCTCGGGCTCGGGGGATGGGTGCTCACTGGGCTTTTCCGGCTTCTCGGTCAGCGTGGCCTCGGTGAGCATCAGTACACTCGCCACGGAAACCGCATTCTCGAGCGCCGTCCGCACCACCTTGACCGGGTCCACGATGCCGGCTTCGACCAGGTCGACGAACTGCTTGCGCGCCGCATCGAACCCGAGGTTGCCGGTGCCGTTCAGCATGCGATCGACCACCACACCGCCATCGGTGGCGGAGTTCTCGGCGATCTGCCGGGTCGGCACCTCGAGGGCGCGCCGCAGGATCTGCACGCCGGTGCGCTCATCGCCATCGCACTCGGCTTCCGCGGCTGCTACCGCACCACTCGCCCGCAGCAACGCCAGACCCCCTCCGGGTACGATGCCCTCCGCCACCGCCGCTTTGGTCGAGCTGATGGCGTCATCAAGCGCTTCCTTCTTTGCCTTCATCTCCGATTCGGAGGGTGCGCCCACACGAATCACGGCGACCCCGCCCGAAAGCTTGGCGAGCCGCTCCTTGAGCTTGTCGCGGTCGTAGTCGCCGGTCGCCTTGTCGATCTCCTTGCGGATCATCTGGATGCGACCATCGATATCAGCCCTGCTGCCTGCGCCGCCGATGATGGTAGTGTTCTCCTTGTCGACGACCACACGTTTGGCGCGTCCGAGCTGCTTGAGCTCGACGTCTTCGAGCTTGATGCCGAGCTCCTCCGCTATGACCTGGCCGCCGGTGAGCGTCGCGATATCCTGCAACATCGCTTTGCGGCGGTCGCCGAAGCCTGGCGCCTTGACCGCGACGCTCTTCAGGACACCGCGCATCTGGTTGACGATGAGCGTGGCGAGCGACTCGCCCTCGATTTCCTCGGCAATGAAGACGATCGGCTTGCCCGCCTTGGCGACCTGCTCGAGCAACGGCAGGATGTCTTTGATGATGTTGAGCTTGCGATCGCACACCAGCACGTAGGCATCCTCGAGCACGGCCTGCATGCTGCTCGCGTCGGTTACAAAATAGGGGGAGAGATATCCGCGGTCGAACTGCATCCCCTCGACCACTTCGAGCGTGGTCTCGGTGGTCTTGGATTCCTCCGCGGTGATCACCCCGTCACGCCCGACCTTCTCCATGGCGCTCGCCACCAGCTCCCCGATCGCCGCATCGTTATGTGCCGATATGGTGGCGACCTGGGCCCGCTCCCTGCGGCTTCCGACCGGCTTCGCCAGGCCCTTCAGCGCCTTGACTGCCGCCCCCAGGCCCCGCTCCAAGCCCCGCTTGAGATCGACCGCGCTCGCTCCCGCGGCAATGTTGCGCAACCCCTCGGAGTAGATGGCCTGCGCGAGCACGGTAGCGGTGCTGGTGCCATCGCCGACCAGATCGCCCGTCTTCTCGGCCGCCTGACGCAGCATCCGCACCCCGAGATTTTCCTCGGGATCGGCCAGCTCCATCTCCTTGGCGATGGTGACGCCGTCGTTGCAGACCAGCGGGGCGCCCCATTGCTTCTGAATCAGGACCGATTTGGACTTCGGTCCGAGCGTGATGCGCACCGCGTCGGCAAGCTGCGCGGCGCCGCGCAGCACCTTCTCGCGCGCGGCGGCCCGGAAATGCACTTGCTTCGCACCCATTGCGCAGCTCCTTACTCTCGGCAGATCGAAGCTCTTGTAGCCTCTTGCGCGGGACGCGCGCGATCGGAGAAAGTACCTACGTCGATCCGGGCTGCAGCTCTGCGTAGAAGCGTCCCAGCACGGGTCGCTGGCCGGATGCGATCTTGCGCAGGGCCTGCGCGCGCGCAAACCAGGCGCCGCGATCTACCTCGGGAAACCGGCCGATACGGCCCGAGCGGGGCGGCCATTCCATCTCGAAGAGATTGCTGTGCAGGGCCGCCGCGTCACAGTCTCCCTCGACCGCCCAGACGTGCAAACGCTTACCGCTCGGCAGGAGGAAGCTGCCGAGGTCATGTTCCGAGGCTCCGGCACGCACGGCAAAGCCCGTTTCCTCCCTGAACTCGCGCCATGCGCACTGCAGCTCGTCCTCGCCGGCGTCGACGAGCCCTTTTGGCACCGACCAGGCACCCTCGTCCTTGTGCGCCCAGAAAGGTCCGCCGGGGTGCACCAGGAAGACCTCCGTAGCGGAAGCGACGCGGCGATAGAGGAGAATGCCTGCGCTGACCTGCGCCACGAACCCTCCCTCAGCAGCCACCCGCGGCACGTCATAGGGACAAACCCGAATGGCGGCAGCCACAAGCCCCGCTATCATTTTTGCATGAGTAGCAACGTAGAAAAAATCTGCGGTGATCTGCAGCAATTGGTCGGAGACCTGGAGAAGCTGTTGTCCGCGGCCACGGGCGATTCGAAGAGCCACGCGGAGCAGGCGGTCGCGAATTGGCGCGAGGCGCTCAAAGGTGCACAGGAGCGGCTACAGAAGGTGCAGGACAATACCCGCGAGCGCATCGCACATTCCGTGCGGACCGCCAACCATGCGCTGCGTGACAACCCATGGAAATCGATGGCGATCGTCGCGGCGACAGGGTTTCTGCTGGGGCTCGCGCTGCGCGGGCATGACGGCAATCGCAGCGCCGGGACCTAGCGGCGCGTTCGCCTCAGGTTGGACGGGCGGCGATTCCCGCCGATCCTGGAATGTTCTCCCGCTTCTGCCGTCCCTGCTCGGGTGCAGTGCCGGGCTGCGATGCGGCGGACTCGCCCAACGCGATCGACAGCGCTTCGCCGACCTGCTGCACCCAGTCGAACTGCAGTAGTCGGCGGACGCTCTGCGGAATGTCCTCGAGATCGCGCCGGTTACGCGCCGGCAGAATGACGCGCCTGATGCCGGCGCGAGCGGCGGCAATGGTCTTTTCCTTGATGCCGCCGACCGGCAGCACCAATCCCCGCAGGCTGATCTCGCCCGTCATGGCGACATCCGGGCGCACGGCCTGGCCCTTCATGAGCGAGGCGAGAGCGACGAACATGGCGACGCCCGCGCTCGGCCCGTCCTTGGGGATTGCGCCGGCAGGTACGTGCACATGGATGTCGGCGGCGTTGAACAGCCCGGGGTCAATGCCGAGCTCGGCAGCCTGGGCTTTGACCAGGCTCAGGGCGGTCTGGGCGCTTTCTCTCATCACCTCGCCGAGCTGCCCCGTCAAGATCAGCTTGCCTCTGCCCGGCAGGCGCGCCGCTTCGATAAAAAGTATGTCGCCGCCGACCGGCGTCCATGCAAGCCCGGTCGCAACGCCCGGCACGCTGGTACGCGCCGCGACTTCATTCTCGAAGCGGCTGGCACCCAGCACCGTTTCCAGATCCCCGGCATCGAAGGCCACGCTGCCTGCCTTGCCCTCGGCGATCTGCATGGCGGCGTTGCGCACCAGCGCGCCGATCTGCCGCTCGAGAGCGCGGCAGCCGGCCTCACGTGTGTACTCGGCGATGATCCGCCGCAGCGCTTGATCCGTGACCGTGAACTGCCCGGCATCGAGCCCATTGGCATGCAGCTGGCGTTTCACCAGGTAACGCTTCGCGATCTCGAGCTTTTCCTCCTCGGTGTAGCCGCTGAGCTCGATGACCTCCATCCGGTCGCGTAGCGGGCCGGGGATGGTCTCGAGCACATTGGCCGTGGCGACAAACAGCACGCGGCTCAGATCGAAGGGCTGCGCGATGTAGTTGTCGCGAAAGCTCGCGTTCTGCTCCGGATCGAGCACCTCGAGCAACGCCGATGCCGGATCACCGTGAAAGCTCGCCGACAGCTTATCAATCTCGTCGAGCATGAAGACCGGGTTGCGCGTCCCGGCCTTGCGTAAGCCCTGAATGATGTTGCCCGGCAGAGCGCCAATGTAGGTGCGTCGATGGCCGCGAATCTCGGCCTCGTCGTGCACTCCTCCGAGACTGACGCGCACGAATTTGAGTCCCAGTGCGCGCGCGATGCTCTGGCCGAGCGAGGTCTTGCCCACTCCGGGCGGGCCGACGAAGCAGAGAATCGGACTGCGGCCCTGCGGGTTCAGCTTGCGCACCGCGAGGTACTCGAGGATACGGCGCTTGACGTTTTCCAGGCCGTAGTGATCCTCCTCCAGCACGCGCCGCGCGCGTTCGATGTCGATATCCTCCGCATCGGTCTTGCTCCACGGCAATGCGACCAGCCAGTCGAGATAGCTGCGCGCCATGCCGTGCTCGGGGCTCGCTTCCTGCATGCGCTCGAGTCGCCGCAGCTCCTTGCGGGCGTGCTCCGCTACCTCCGGCGGCATGCCGGCGCCGCTGATCTCCTGCTCGAGCTGCGCCAGTCCCGCCTGTGCACCCTCGCCCTCGCCGAGCTCCTTCTGCAGCTGACGCAGCTGCTCGCGCAGCACGGCCTCGCGCTGGCGCTCGCCGAGAGCCGCCTGGGTCTGCTTGCTGATGTCCTGGGTGATCTTCAAAACCTCGACCCGATGCGAGATCTGCCGCAGGACCTTATCGAGCCGCTCTCTGAGGTCGAGCGTTGCCAGCACCTCCTGTTTCTCATCCGGCGCCAGATCCATGAAGTTCGCGACGATATCGGCAAGCTGTCCGGGAGAGTCGATGGCGCCGATCAGGCGTTGCAGCTCCGCAGGTGCCTGCGGCAGCAGCGTGAGTGCCGCCAGGGCGCGCTCTTTGAGCAGAGCAAAGCGCGCCTCGATCTCCGTGCCCGCGGCCGTGGGCTCGGCCAGCTGCTCGATCCGCGCGGCAAGAAACGGCGTTGTGCGCACGATCTCCACGACGCGGAAGCGGCTCTCTCCCTGGCAGACCAGATGGTGAGCGCCTTCGGGGGCGGTGACGTAACGCAGCAGCGTCGCCAGCACGCCGATCTCGTAGAGATCCGCAGGGCCGGGATGGGCCGTGCCGGGATCGCGTTGCGCCAGCAGTGCGATCTTGTGCCCGGCCCGCAGCGCCTCCTGCGCCGCGGCGATGCTCAGCTCGCGGCCGATGGTGATGGGACCCACGGTTCCCGGAAACAGCGCCACACTGCGCGTCGGCACGATCGGTACCGCGTCTGCCGGCAACTGCGGCAGCACGATCCTCGATCCCGACTCGGGTGCCTGCGATTCAGCGGGCATGGCTTCAGTCCGCAACCAGCAGCAGCTCGAGGCAGCCGTTGCGGTAGCGGGAGTCGGCGACCCTGGCCGACTCGGTCACCGCAATGCGCCGTACGAAGCGGCCGTAGGGGATCTCCAGGCGGCGGATCAGCCTGGCGCCCGCCGGGCAGGAGAACGGGCGCACTGCGCTCACCGTCAAAGTCCCCTCCTCGAGGCGCACCTCGATATCCTCCGGAGCCACGCCCGGCAGGGCGAATAGCAGCTTGAGACCCTGCTCGGATTCGTGGATGTCGACCGGGGGCTCCCAGCAGACGATATCCTCCTGCGGCCCGAGGTAACGCACGAAGCCGCGCTGCAGCCGCTCGGCCCGCTCGCCGAGCTCGAGAGCCTGCCGCCACATCCAGGCGTAGTGCCGCTCATCGCTCATGCATCATTGCCCATCGTTGCCGCACACATAAATGCTATGGCAGCCGCGCTCCGGTCACAAGGCACGATCGCGGGCGGGCGCTGTCAGCACTTACCCGTATTTGCAGCCCGGAACGCCCGTGCTGCACTCCTTCGGGGTGGCCCGAGGGTCCCGCTTTTGTTGCAATCCGTAAATTTCCTGATCGAACGCCAGTCGGCGAAACACGGTCTTGGTGCGGGCCTGCGCGTGGCCGCCGCCGCAATTCGATCCCGCAAGCTGGCACTGAGCGCTCTCCTGGCGGCGATGCTGCTGGCGATGGCGGCAACCTGGTGGCTCACGCACCGCAGCGCGCCGGCCAGGTACGTGACGCTGCCGGTGACCCGCGGTGTGGTAGCACGCAACGTCTCCGCCACCGGCACCGTGAATCCCGTGCTCACGATCATCATCGGATCGTACGTCTCTGGCGTCATCAGTGACATGTACTGCGATTACAACACGCGAGTGAGGAAAGGGCAGTTGTGTGCCAGGATCGATCCGCGTCCTTATCAGGCGGCCCTCGACCAGGCTCGCGGCCAGCTCGCCCGCGACAGCGCGCAGCTCGCCGGGGCGCGCATCGACCTCGCACGCTACGCCACGCTGCAGAAGCAGGACTCCATCGCTCAGCAGACCGCCGATGACCAGGCGGCGCTGGTTCATCAGCTCGAAGGTGCAGTACAGCTCGATCAGGCGGCGGTCGAGACCGCCAGGGTGAATCTCGACTACACCAGGATCATCTCACCGGTTGATGGCACGGTCGTGGCGCGCAACATCACGATCGGGCAGACGGTAGCGGCGAGCTTTCAGACCCCCACGTTGTTCCTCATCGCCACGGACCTGACCAAGATGCAGGTTGACACCAACGTGAGCGAGAACGACATCGGCGCCGTCAGCGAGGGCGATCCGGCTCGATTCAGCGTCGAGGCATTTACCGATCGCACATTCGAGGGAAGCGTGGTCCAGGTGCGGCAAGCACCGCAGACCGTACAGAACGTCGTGACCTACGACGTGGTTGTCGGCGCCGACAATCCCCAGTTCCTGCTCAAGCCCGGCATGACGGCGACCGTCGCCATCCAGACCGCCCGGCGCACCGATGTGCTGCGGGTTCCGGATCAGGCGCTGCGCTTCCTACCGAGCGGAGTAAAGGCCGAAAGCCCGGCGACCGCCGCTGCGGCGCCCGCGGCAGCGGGCCCCGCCCGGCAGGCCCGGGTGTGGCTGCTGCGCGAGGGCAAGCCGGTGCCCGTCACGATCCAGACCGGGCTGGATGATGACACCTACACCGAGGTCGTGAGCGGGGCCGTGCACGCGGACGACCAGGTTATCGTCGGAGAACAACGGAGCGATGGCAGGTCGCGGGCCGGAACGTTCCGCTTTGGTCTGTAGAGGGCATGGCGACCGCAGCGCTGATCGAGCTCCGCAATGTAAGTCGCGTCTACCGTCTCGGCGATGCGCAGGTGCGTGCGCTCGATGGCGTGAGTCTGCGGATCGAGCCCGGCGAGTTCGTCGCCATCATGGGTTCCTCCGGATCGGGCAAATCCACGCTCATGAACGTCTGCGGCTGCCTCGATCAGCCTACGGCTGGCCAATACCTGTTCGAAGGTGTCGATCTCACGTGCCTCAGCGAACCTTCCCTGGCACGCATGCGCAGCGAGCGCATCGGCTTTGTGTTCCAGAGCTTCAACCTGCTGGCACGCACCAGCGCGATCGAGAACGTGGCGCTGCCGCTGTTTTATGCGCCTTCGGGACCCGCGCGTCGCAGCGAGCGTCTGGCCCGCGCGCGCGCGGCGCTCACGGCGCTCGGTCTGTCGGGCCGCGAGGACAACAGCCCGAGCCAGCTTTCCGGCGGTCAGCAACAGCGCGTCGCCATCGCCCGCGCCCTGATCAACAGGCCGAGTCTGCTGCTGGCAGACGAGCCGACCGGCAATCTCGATACGCGTACCTCGCACGAGATCATGCAGACACTTGCGACGCTCAATACCACGCAGGGTGTCACCGTGGTCGTGGTGACGCACGAGCGCGATATTGCCGATTTCGCCGCTCGCGTGCTCACCATGAGAGACGGAAAAATCATCAGTGATGAGCTGAATCCCGGGCGCTCCGCGGCGCGCGCTGCCAAGGCAGTCGCCGGCGCGCCTGCGCCCGTGTCCGCTGCGCCAGCCGCAGCCCCGTCATTCGGCTTCGCCGCCATGATCCTCACCAGCGCCGCGCAGGCGATCGCGCGCAACAAGCTGCGCTCCGCGCTGACGATGCTGGGCGTTTTCATCGGCGTTGCCGCACTGATCGCCATGGTCGCCATCGGCCAGGGGGCGAACGAAGCCGTACGAACCCAGATCGAGAGCCTCGGCACCAATCTTCTGGTGGTGCTGCCCGGAACGACCAGCGCGGGCGGCGTGCGCGCCGGCTTCGGCAGCGCATCGACCCTGACGACCGCCGATGCGCTCGCGCTGCGGCGGGAGGACCCCGCGGTGGCAGACGTCGGCTATCTGATCCGGCAGATCAGCCAGGTGCAGTACGGCAGTCAGAACTGGACGACCAGCATTCAGGGGGCGACGCCCAGTTATCTTCGGGTTACGAACTGGCGCATCGATGTCGGCAA
>JASHVF010000256.1 GCA_030039615.1 Gammaproteobacteria bacterium
CCGGGGGTCTCGAGCCCGATGCGGGACGCGAGCCTCACCGACATGGTGGTGTTTCGCGAGAACACCGAGGACATCTACGCCGGCATCGAGTGGCCGGCGGGCTCCGCCGAGGTGCACAAGCTGATCGCCTTCCTGCAGCGCGAGCTCGGCGTGACCGGCATCCGCTTCCCCTCGAGCTCCGGCATCGGCATCAAGCCGGTCTCCAAGGAGGGCAGCCAGCGTCTGATCCGCAAGGCGATCCGCTACGCCATCGACAATGATCGCGTATCGGTGACGCTGGTCCACAAGGGCAACATCATGAAGTTCACCGAGGGCGCGTTCCGTAACTGGGGCTACCAGCTGGCGCGCGAGGAGTTCGGTGCGCAGCCGATCGGGGACGGTCCGTGGCTGCGCTTTCCCAACCCGCTCACCGGCACCGACATCGTCGTCAAGGACGTGATCGCGGACAACTTCCTGCAGCAGGTGCTGCTGCGCCCCGAGGAATACGACGTCATCGCGACCTTGAACCTGAACGGCGACTATGTCTCCGACGCGCTCGCGGCGCAGGTCGGCGGCATCGGCATCGCCCCCGGCGGCAACGTCGGCGACGGGCTCGCGGTCTTCGAAGCGACGCACGGCACCGCGCCGGGCTTCGCCGGCAAGGACCGGGTCAACCCGGGCTCCCTCATCCTCTCGGCCGAGATGATGCTGCGCTACCTCGGCTGGCGCGAGGCGGCCGACCTCATCATCAAGGGCGTCACCAACACCATCGCGAACAAGGAGCTGACCTACGACCTGGCGCGGCTGCGCGAGGCGATCAAGGCCCCCAAGCGCGAGCTCGCGGCGCGCAAGAACGTCGAGGAGGACCTGCAGCGCCTCATCCCGGGTGCGAAGCTCCTGAGCACCTCGGGCTTTGCGGCCGCCGTCATCCGCCACATGGATGACCTCGCTTAGGCAGGGCGTGAGGCGCAGCGCGGCCTACGACCCGGACTGCACGCGCTGTCCGCGCCTCGCGCGCTTCCTCGCCAAGACCCGCGCACGGCACGCGGACTATTGGGCGCGTCCGGTGCCGTCCTTCGGTGCCCGCGCACCCAAGCTCGTCATCGTGGGACTCGCGCCGGGGATGCACGGCGCCAACCGCACCGGACGTCCGTTCACCGGAGACTTCGCCGGGATCCTGCTGTACCAGACGCTCTACGACCTGGGGCTCGCGAGCGCGCCCGTCTCGGTAGCTGCGGACGACGGACTGAAGCTCCTGAACACGCGCATCGTCAATGCCGTCAAGTGCCTGCCGCCGCAGAACAAGCCGCTGCCGGAGGAGATTCGCTGCTGCAATGCCTTCCTCAAGCGCGAGCTCGAGGAGCTCCCGGGGGTGCGCGTGTACCTGGCGCTCGGGCGCATCGCGCACGACGCCGTGCTCATGGCGCAGGGTCTCAGGCGCGGCGCGTTCCCGTTCCGGCACGGGCACGAGCACGCGCTGGACGGCGCACGCTGGCTCATCGACTCGTATCATTGCAGCCGCTACAACACCCAGACCCGGCGCCTCAGCGCGCCGATGTTCCGCGCGGTGGTGGCGCGCGCCTGCGCGCGTGCGGGTCTGCGCTAAGGCGGCCGTCTCATGGCGTTCGATCACAAGGAATACATCGCCTCGCTCCCGCGCCGCCCCGGGGTCTACCGCATGTTCGGCGCCGACCACGAGCTGCTCTACGTCGGCAAGGCGCGCAGTCTCAGGGACCGGGTCGGCACCTATTTTGCGGCCGGCAACGTCGACCCCAAGGTGCAGGCGCTGGTGTCGCAGATCACGGCCATCGAGGTGACGGTCACCAACTCCGAGACCGAGGCGCTGCTGCTCGAGTACAACCTCATCAAGCAGCACAAGCCGCGCTTCAACGTCGTGCTGCGCGACGATAAGAGCTTCCCCTACATCCACCTCGAGACGGGCCACGCATTCCCGCGGCTCGCCTTCTACCGCGGCGCGCGCCAGGCGCCGGGGCGCTACTTCGGGCCGTTTCCGAGCGCCGGTGCGGTGCGCGATACGCTCAATCAGCTGCAGAAGCTGTTCCAGATCCGCAACTGCCGCGACGGCTTCTTCGCCAACCGCAGCCGGCCCTGCCTGCAGCATCAGATCGGGCGCTGCTCGGCGCCGTGCGTCGGGCTGATCTCGCGCGAGGCGTACGCTCAGGACATCGAGGCTGCCGTCAAGGTGCTCGAGGGACGGAGCGATGAGGTCAACGCGGAGCTGCAGCAGCGCATGGAGGCGGCCGGCGCACGGCTCGAGTTCGAGCGTGCGGCGCAGCTGCGCGATCAGCTCGCGGCTTTGAAGCGCATCCAGGCGCAGCAGATCGTGACCGCCGAGGCCGAGCGCGACGCGGACGTGCTGGCGATCGTCGGGGACGCGGGCGAGTACTGCGTCAGCGTCATGCTGGTGCGCGGCGGGCGCAATCTCGGCACCACCAGTTATTTCCCGCGTGCGCCGCTCGCCGAAGCCGGCGAGGCGCTCGCCTCCTTCGCCATGCAGTACTACGCCGACGCCGCGGCGCCGCCGGAGGTATTGCTCGGCCTCGCGCTGCCGGATGCCGCGGCGCTCGCCGAGGCACTGAGCAGCAAGGCCGGCCACACGGTCGAAGTGCGCCACCCGGCGCGCGGGCTCCCCGCGAAGTGGGTCGAGCTGACGCGCGAGAATGCGACCCAGGCGCTGCGCATGCGGCACGCGCAGCGCGCCGGGGTGGACGAGATGCTCGCCGAGCTCACGCGCGCGCTCGACCTTCCCGAGCCGCCGGCGCGCGTCGAGTGCTTCGACATCAGCCACACGGGCGGGGAGGGCACGGTCGCCTCCTGCGTGGTGTTTGGACCCGAGGGACCCCTGAAGAAGGAATATCGCCGCTTCAACATCACGGGCGTCACGCCCGGCGATGACTACGCGGCGCTTCGCCAGGCGCTCGAGCGGCGCTACAGACACGTGCGCTCGGGCGAAGTACCGCCGCCCGACCTGCTGCTGATCGACGGCGGCGCAGGCCAGATCGCCGAGGTGCACGACGTGCTCGCCGAGCTCGGGTTCGCCGACCTGACGCTCGTCGGCGTCGCCAAGGGGCCCGACCGCCGCCCCGGACAGGAGCGCCTGTTCGTGTACGGCGTTCCCGGCGCGGTGATCCTCGAGGCGCACTCAGCGGCGCTGCGCTTCATCCAGCGCATTCGCGACGAGGCGCATCGCTTCGCCATCAGCGGGCATCGCAAGCGGCGCGCGCGGCGCTACAACGAGTCGGTGCTCGAGGTCGTGCCGGGCTTGGGTCCCGCCAAGCGGCGCGCGCTGCTCAGGCACTTCGGCGGACTGCAGGGCGTGATGCGCGCCGGCATCGCGGACCTCACCCAGGTCAGCGGAATCGGCGCGACGCTCGCCCGAAGCCTTTATGATCACCTGCACCCGGGCTCCTGAGCCGGAAGCCAATGCCCTGGAACGTACCCAACACGCTGACGTGGCTGCGCATCGCGGCGATCCCGCTCATCGTCGCGCTCTTCTACATGCCTTACCCGTGGTCGGACCCGGCCGCGGCCTGGCTGTTCGCCGCCGCGGGCATCACCGACTCGCTGGATGGGTATTTCGCGCGACGGCTGCGGCAGACCTCCCGCCTCGGGGCGTTCCTCGATCCGGTGGCGGACAAGCTCATCGTCGCAACGGCGCTGGTGCTGCTCGTCAGCAAGGATTCGCGCTGGCTCATCGTGCTCACCGCGGCGGTCATCATCGGCCGCGAGATCACGATCTCGGCGCTGCGCGAGTGGATGGCGGAGATCGGCGCGCGGCGCAAGGTCGCGGTCTCGCAGCTCGGCAAGTACAAGACCGTGCTGCAGATCGTCGGGCTCTCCCTGATGCTCTACCGCTGGCCGCTCTTCGGGCTGCCGACCTACCGGATCGGGGTCGTCCTCACCGAGGTCGCCGCCGCGGCGACGCTCCTCTCGATGGTCATGTACCTGAGAGCGGCCTGGCCTGATCTAAGGCGTTAAGAGAGATCGGTAAATCTATGTATTACAAGGGCGTAAAAACCCCTAAGGCGACGTGATCCAGCCCCCGCTTTGGGCCGCGCTCGCCTTGACATCCCGGGGGGTGTACATAGAATCCGCCGTTCTGATTCGGATGCGGGCTTAGCTCAGTTGGTAGAGCGGTACCTTGCCAAGGTACAGGTCGACGGTTCGAACCCGTTAGCCCGCTCCATTCCCCCTTAGACCGATCAGCCGAGGCCGAAGAGAATCGCGGCCTTCTGCAGCGTGATCCACACGCCCCAGGCGATCGGAACTCCCACTGCCAGCCACGCCGCGGTCACCAGCCAGGCAGGTGAGGGCACGGTGGGGCCGGCGGCGTGGGCCGCGGAGACGGCTGCACCGTGAGCGGCGGCGGCATCCAGCTCGGCGATCTGCTGCGGCGTCATGTTCTTACTTTCCGGCACCGGCCGGATCAGCAAATTGCAGACGAACCCGAGCGCCAGCAGACCCGCCAGCCAGTACATGGTCGTGCTGTACACCTGGGCCTTCGGCACGCCTTGCGAAAGCTGGTGCTCGCGGAAGGAGCCGATGAGCCAGGGCCCGAGCACCCCCGCCGCCGACCATGCGGTGAGGAGCCTGCCGTGGATGGCGCCGACCATCTTGGTGCCGAAGAGGTCGGCGAGATAGGCCGGGACAGTCGCGAAGCCGCCGCCATACATCGAGAGGATGATGCAGAAGAACAGCACGAAGAGCGGCAGCAGCCCGCCCGCCGCCGTCCAGGGGATCGAGCAGTAGAGGACGATCCCGAGCACGAAGAACACCGTGTAGGTGGCCTTGCGGCCCAGGTGATCGGACAGCGACGCCCAGAAGATGCGGCCCACAATATTGAACAGCGACAGCAGTCCGGTGAAGCCGGCGGCGATCGCCGTGATGATGGCGAGCTGGGGCGGCGCGAGCTGGTCATAGGTTGCGGTGACGCCGATGAGCCGCCCCGCAAATACCTCCTGCAGGATCGGGGACGCCATGCTGAGGATGCCGATGCCCGCCGACACGTTCAGCATCAGCACCAGCCACACGAGCCAGAACTGCGGCGTCCAGGTCGCCGTGTCCAGGTGCACCTGATGGGCGGTGACCAGGGGCTTGCGTGCCTGGTCCGGGTTCCAGCCCTTGGGCTTCCAATCCTCGGGCGGCAGGCGGTAGCTGAGCGCGCCGCCCATCATGAACACGAAGTAGATGGCCGCCAGCACCAGCAGTGCCTGGGTGACACCGACGGACGTCGGCGTCGCGAAGTGCTTCATGAGCTTGTCGGCGAGCGGTGCGCCGATCATGGCGCCGCCGCCGAAGCCCATGATGGCGAAACCGGTCGCCATGCCGCGGCGATCCGGGAACCACTTGATGAGTGTTGACACGGGCGAGATATAGCCGAGTCCCAGCCCGATGCCGCCCAGCGCCGCGCCGAGCCAGATGATCCACAGCTGGTGTTGGGATACACCGAGCGCCATGACGACAATCCCGGCACACCAGCAGACGGCGGCTACGACCCCCGCCTTGCGCGGGCCGACGCGCTCCAGCCAGCCGCCCCAGACGGCCGCCGACGACCCGAGAAATACGAAGAAGAGCCCGTAGATCCAGGTCTGCAACTGCGCCACCTTCCAGTCGCAGCTCGTGGTCGTCAGGTAGTCGAAGAAGAGGCTCGCGTCCTTGGCGCAAGCGACGGGCTTGGTGATGCCGATCGCCTTCGAGAGCGGCAGCCAGAACACCGAGAAGCCGTAGGCCATCCCGATGCACAGGTGAATGGCGAGCGCAGCCGGCGGCACCAGCCAGCGCGTGAAGCCAGGTCTGGCGATGATGTGCCGCTTATCGAGGAAGCCGGGAGAAGTGCTCGCGTTGGCTGCCGACATTCCGCGCTCCTTACTTTTGTTCGTGGCTGGCGGGAGGCGCCCTCCCGTCGGCCGCGCCGCCGGCACGAGGGAGTCAATCGACCTATTTTTCCCTTTTTGTTAGGCTAGGGCCAGCGCAGCATTCAGCGCAAGCCTCGCCGGCCATGTGCCGTTCGGGGCGTTTTGCTATCGGCCTGCCGCACCCGATACATGAGCTCTCGATGAGGCTAGGTGGCAGAGTGGTCATGCAGCGGCCTGCAAAGCCGTCTACGCCGGTTCGATTCCGACCCTAGCCTCCATTCTCGTGTTTCGGCGTGTCCGTTTGCGTCCTTATCACGTACCTGTCCTGGTGCTCCCCAGGCGGCGGCGGGCTTCTTAAGCGCGCGCAAGCAAAATGATTGGCTCTTTCTACCAGTTCCTGTACGGGTCGACTCCCGCGGAATTCACAAGCGCCTTTGGCCTACAGGAATCCGTCGAGCGCCTTCGAGCGGCTACGAAGCGCACGGTGTTTTCGGCGCTGGCGCAACCGGAGGCCGTAGGCCCCGTGAAAGAGAATAAGGTCCGCTTGCAGCGTGTGATCCCGATGTTCCATAACTCCTTCAAGCCGTTCTTCTTCGGCCGCTTCGAGGCTCGGTCGGATGGTGTGTTTCTGACCGGTAAGTTCTCTCTGCTCCCGCTTGTGAAGATCTTTATGACCTTCTGGCTCGGGGCAACGATCGTCTTCGGCATCCTTTGCGCGGTCAGCGCTGAGTCGCGCAATGCAGGTGCATGGGGGGCGCTCGCTTGTTTTGGCATGACCGGGTTTGGAGTCGGACTGGTTGCGCTCGGGAAGTGGCTTGCACGGAATGACTCGGAGTGGCTGTCCACCGTCATTCGCACAGCGCTTCAAGCACCGAGCTCTCCGGGAGTGGGTCCGGCGAGTGTGGCGCCTTCGGAGGCCGGAACTCCGATGGTGCTGAAACTGACCGCCGGCTTCCTGTTTCTTGCTGGGGTAGTGAATCTCGCGTCGGTTTACGGCCATCGGATGCCGAAGGGTCCGATCGCATCGCAGTTCGGCGAGCCGTTCTTGGCAACGTCAATCGGGGTCATGAGCGTCGTCATGATCGGGTTGGCGGTCGGAATTTACCGGCGCAAGCTTCTTGCATGGCGGTTGGGTCTGGCATTCCTGGCTGGCTCAGCGGCTGTGAGTCTGTTCCTGTTCAGCTCGTTCCCTCCGCCCCTCGGTCTCAGGATCGGTGAGTCGGTCGCAATGCTTGTTGTGTTCGCGTTCTGGATACGTTGGTGGTATGCGCAGCGGATTCACTTTGTAGAAGAAGATGCTACATGGCCGTCCACCCGTGCCTGAAACGCATCTGCCGTGACATCGCGTCGGGCGGAGACGGCCCGGGCTCGGTCTCACCGCGGGAACGCTGACACGCTTTATGACAAGTTGTAACACTCGAGTGGTCTTGCACGTCCGCATCGCTATTGACCGCCCCGCGCGTTCGGCGCAGATTGCCTCCCAAGGCGAGTTAGCGCGACGTGCGCAAGAAAACGCCAGACACGGGGAGACCTAATGTGAAGTTATTCAGCCAGTTCATCGGGAAGATTCGGCTCATGGGTGTCATGGCCGCGATGCTCGGAATTGCGGCGGCCGGCGCCCAGGGGTCAGACCCAGGCCGCGCGGGCGCGACGGACCTGAGGCAACCTGACGCATCGACCGTCGCCAGGGCGCGGGCCTCGTTCCTCAAGCACATGTCCACGCGCCGGACCATGGTCCCCAGCGGGCTGGCGCCACTGGCCCGTGTCGGAAACACCTCTTCGTTCCCCTCGCTCAACTGGTCGGGTTACGCGGATCTCGAGGGCGGCAGCCAGACAGTCTCGTCGGTGAGCGGCGAGTGGGTGATCCCGTACGTGGAGTGCCCGCCCAGCCCCTACCAGTACCAGGACACCTTCATCGCGCAGTGGGTCGGCATCGACGGCTTCAACAACGGCACGGTAGAGCAGCTCGGCAGCGCCACGGAGTGCTTCGAGGGCGTCCCGTACTACTACGTCTGGGTCGAGATGTTCCCGGCCGGCACGATCGAGGAGGGCACGGTCGCGTGTATCAATAACAACGTCGACTGTCCGCAGCCCGGCGACCGCGTCGCCGCCTCGGTGACCGTCGCGGCGGGCGGAATTTACACGCTGACGCTCACGGACTTTACCCGCCCGCAGGAGAGCTTCTCGGTGACGGCGTCGTGCGCCCCGTCCACCTGTCTCGATTCAAGCGCCGAGTGGATCGTGGAGCGCCCGGCCTTCGACCTCTCCTTCGGTTTCCAGATACTGCCGCTCGTAGACTTCTTTGAGACCGGCTTCTCTGCCGGCAAGGTGACCTCGGGCGGGAGCACCACTTACATCGGAGCCTTTCAGGGCGGCACCGTGTACGACTTGCCGATGGTCGATGACACCGATTCCTATTTCCTCGACTGCGTCGGGCAGAGAGGATTCGGTCCGCAACTGCTCCAGACGACCACTGCCGACGCCTGCCCGACGGTGGAGCCGTCCCAGGGCAGCTTCAACCTCACCTGGGACGCCAGCTTCTGATCGAGGTGGCGTGATAGCGCGCGCCCGGGAGTCACGGTAACGCGACTCCCGGGCGGATCCCTATTCGCCGGAATCGAGCGTGAGCACGACCTTGCCGCGTGCGTGTCCCTTCTCGAGATACCGCAGCGCCTCGGCGGTGTCGCTCAGCGGGTAACGTCGGTCGATGACCGATGTCAGCTTTCCTGACCGCATGAGATCCGCGAGCGTCGCGAGATCCCTGGGGTTGAGCTCGGCGAGCAGCATGTCGAACTGCTGTCCCACGAAGAGTCCGAGCAGCACGCCTTCGATGGGCTTGCCGAGAAAGCCGAACCAGTTGCCGGGCTCGGTGGACCCAACCATCACGTAGATCCCCTTGGGAGCCATGACCCGCCGATAGTCGGGCGGCGAGTGGGTGCTGACGGTATCGACGATCAGGTCGTAATGCTCCGTGCCCCTGGTGACGTCCTCATGGGTATAGTCGATGACGTGGTCTGCACCGAGCGAGCGCACCAGCTCGAGGTTCTTCGTGCTGCAGACGCCGGTGACTTCGGCGCCGAAGGCCTTGGCGAGCTGCACGGCGTAAGTGCCGACACCTCCGGAGGCGCCGTTGATCAGCACCTTCTCACCCGCACGAATCTTCCCCTTGTCGCGCAGCGCCTGCAGTGCCGTGACGGCCGCGATCGGCACCGCGGCGGCCTGCTCGAAGCTGACATTGCGCGGCTTGGCGGTGACGGCGCGCGCCTCGCGCACCGTCAGGTACTCGGAGAAGGCGCCGAGCTTGCCGCCGAACACCTCGTCGCCCACCTTGAGCCGCCTGACGTCTCTGCCGACGGCCTCGATCGTTCCCGCGAAGTCGACCCCCAGCCGCGGGTCTTCCGGCTTGCCGAAGCCACGGCTCATGCGCACGAGGTAGGGCGTGCCCTGGAGATAGTGCCAGTCGAGCGGGTTGACGGACGCGGCATGCACCTTGACGAGGACTTCGTCGGCGGCGGGCACGGGTTTCGGGACGTCCTCGAACCGCAACACATCGGGTGAGCCGTAGCAGCGCTGCACCACCGCCTTCATGGCGGGCGAACCGGCGGGGAGGGCGCTGGCCGGGCCGCAGGGCAGCGAGTGGCTGAGGAACTGGCCAAATGTGATGGCGCCGGCCGCGACCAACACACCGATCACACCCAGGACCTTGTAGCGCAGCTTCATGACCACCGCCGCATCCCCGGCAGTAGTGTACGCCGTACCGGCCGCGGGCGGCCGCGGCTGGCCGCTCATTCAGAACAGCGTGACGCCCTGCGGCTCTTCATCGGGCGCGTCGGACTCGGGCGGCGCGGTGCCGCCCTCGAGCTCACCGAGCTGCCGGATACTGTCGATCACCTGCCGGAGGATCTGGCTGGTGCGGTCCTGGAACTGCAGCTGCACCAGCGCCTCACACACATCGCTGCGCAGCGACTCGCTCGCCGCAGTGGAGCGCTCCGCCAGCTCCGTGAGGACCTTGGTGCGCTGCGCGAAGCGCTCGAGCACGCTGCGGATGTGCTCCTGGGACTCGGTGAGTGCGGTCTCGTCGCGGCCCGAGGCGCGCTCGTTGCTGGCGACGATCTGCGCAAGGGTAGCGCTGATCGTACCCACCTTGGCGCTGATGCTCTTGCCGGTGGCGCGCGCGGCGGCGGAGAGCTCGCGCACCTCGCGGGCGACGGCGGCGAAGCCCTTGTCGACGGCCCCGGAGTCGGTCGCCTCGATCGCGGCGTTGAGCGCCAGCACGTTGGTCTTGAAAGCGATCGATTCGACGTCGCTCGACATCTGGCGCAGCTCGTCGGCGCAGGCGGCGAGACCGCGAATCTCCTCGGCCAGCGCCTCGCGGTTGCCGCGGATGGCGACCAGCGCGTCCATGACCTGCGCGAGGCAACGCTGACCCTCGGCCGCGTCCGCGGCGATCGGGTTGCCGCGCGTGTGCGCGTGGGTGGCGTCGAGTACTACATCCAGGCGGTGGACGATGTTGCCGAAGCGCTGCAGCAGCGAGACCACGGCCTCCTCGGTCTGCTGGCGGGCGCTCTCGATCTGCTCCGCCCACATCGGCAGCGCCTGCGCGCACGCGGCGCCGAGCAGCTGGCCATCGAGCTGCGGCAACTGGTCGGTCGCTTCGGTTTCGGCATTGGCGCTCAGAAGACCCCCCGTGGACGGGCTCTTGAGGCAAATGCTAGGGGGGCGCCAGGGGTGCAGGTGCCGGGAGGCACCGCTACGGCGTGTAGGGAGTTCTTGTAGCGCTCCTCTTATGAGGAACGCCGCACGCTCGCAGCGCGGCTCACGCTGCGGCCGCGCCTGAGAACCGCGTCACAGTTACTCGAGGGAGGTGAGCCCGTGCTGAATCGCGAACTTGATGACCGCGGCGAGATCGGCGAGATGCAGCTTCTGCATCATGCGGCTGCGGTAGGAGTCGACCGTCTTCGGTGACAGATGCAGCTTGGCGCCGATCTCCGCGCTCGAGTGCCCGTCGGCCACCAGCTTGAGGATCTCGCGCTCGCGGCGGCTCAGGCTCTCGAGCGGGCTGACGCCGCCGCGCGTGCCGACGTTCTCGGCGACGATCTCCGCGACCTTGGGACTCAGGTAGCGCCGGCCGCTCTGCACCGCACGGATGGCGTCGATGATCTCGCTGCCGGCCGATTCCTTCAGCAGGTAGCCGCGCACGCCCGCCTCGAGCGCGTGGAAGATGTGCTGCGCGCCGCCGTGCATGGAGAGGATGATCACCCGCACCTCGGGCCGCTCGGCGACGATCTGCCGGGTGGCTTCGATGCCGTCGAGCTCGGGCATCGATATGTCGAGAATCGCGATGCGCGGCGGGTGCGCCAGAATCTGCGTGACCGCCTCGCGGCCGTTGCTCGCCGTACCGACGACCGCGAGGTCCGGCTGGGCGGAAAGGTGCGCGACCAGGCCATCGCGCACGATGGCGTGATCGTCAGCGACAAAAACCGTGATCGCCGTCATGAGTTCTCCGTAAGACATTGTAGCTTCGCGCGCGCGCCATCGCGCAAACAAGGATCCCCTACACGCACCGACCGGTATTCCCTGCAGTGCGACGCCGGGCGGGTCGTTAGCCTGTCCGCATGCAAGGGAACTGCAGCGAGCAGGCGGCCAGGGATTGGCCGCCGATCGACGCGACGGCGCTCGGCGCTGCGCTCGAGCGCGGCGAGATCACCGCGCACTTCGAGCCGCAGATCGAGGTGCGTACCGCCGAGGTGCGCGGTGTCGCGGCGCTGCCGCGCTGGCGCCATCCGCGGCTCGGCTGGGTGCCGCCGGAGCAGTTCGTCCCGTTGGCGGAGGAGAGCGGCCTGATGCGGCTCCTGACTCTTCAGGTGATGCGCCAGGCGCTGCTGCAGGCATCGGTCTGGGACGCCATGGGTCGGCGGCTCACGGTCGCCGTGCAGGTCTCGCGCGGGCTGCTGCAACGCCCGGAGCTGCTCGAGGACTTCACCTGTCTGCAGCAGTCCTGCGGGCTTCCCGCCGAGAGCCTCATGCTCGAGGTCTCCGCCAAGGGTCCGCCGGGCGAGCTCGAGAGCTCGCTCGCCATGCTGACGCGATTGCGGCTGCGGGGCTTCGGCCTGTCGCTGGCAGACTACGGCAGCGGCGGCTGCTCGCTGCGGGATCTGGCGGACATTCCATTTACCGAGGTCAAGATCGACCGCTCCTGCGTACACCGGCTGCACGAGCGCGAGCAGCAGCCCGCGTGGCTCAACTCCGTGTTGGCCGTGGCGGCCGAGCTCGGACTCGCGAGCCTCGCCGACGGTGTCGAGCGACTCGGGGAGTGGCGGCAGCTGCGCCAGCTCGGCTGCGGCCGCGCCCAGGGGCGGCTGTTTACGCAGGCGCTGCCGGCGCTCGAGTTCTCGCTGTGGCTGCGCGCCTACCGCCCGCGGCCTCTGCTCGCGCGGTCACTGATATCGGCCGTCGCGTGCGCCAGCGCGGCGGGGGCGGGCAAGGGCGCGGCGCTCGCCGCCGCCCTCTGAGCGCAGGTCACAGCGGGCAGTCGCACACCACGCGCGTGCGGGCCCCGCCGCCCGACAGTTCCCACAGCCGCGCTCCCATCGCCCGCACCCGCAGCAGCACCGACGGATGGCGTGCGAGGCTCGCGGCCGGCACGGCGCCGGAGGCCGGCAGCTCCGCGTCCAGCGAAAGCCGCACCACGTGTCCGAAGTTCGTGATCAC
>JASHVF010000257.1 GCA_030039615.1 Gammaproteobacteria bacterium
GGCACCTGGTTCCTGCCGCGCGCGCTCGGCACGCCGCGCGCGCTCGGCCTCGCCTTGCTCGGGGAGAAGCTCCCCGCGGAGCAGGCGGCGCAGTGGGGGCTCATCTGGCGCTGCGTCGAGGACGCCGAGCTCGCCGCCGTGGTGGATGCCCTGGCGCAGGGGTTCGCGGCCGCGCCCACCCGCGGATTGGCGCGCACCAAGCAGGCGATGTACGCGGGCTGGGGCCGCTCGCTCGGCGAGCAGCTCGACGTCGAGCGCGATTTCCAGGCCGAGCTCGGCCGCAGCGCCGACTACGCCGAGGGGGTGGCCGCATTCGCCGAGAAACGCACGCCGCGGTTCTCCGGCCGCTGAGCGGAGGGCGGGCATGATGAGCAGCACAGCGCCCGAAGCCCAGCGCCGCGCCGAGCAGGCCGCGCAGGCGCTCTACGAGCGCGACCGCGCCTCGCAGGCCCTGGGGATGCGGTTGCTGGCGGTGGGACCCGGCTGGGCGCGCGTCGCCATGACGGTGCGGCCGGACATGGTGAACGGACACGACGTCTGTCATGGCGGCCTGGTGTTCGCCCTCGCCGACAGCGCGTTCGCCTTCGCCTGCAACTCGCACAACGAGAACACGGTGGCGGCGGCGGCCGCGATCGATTTCCTCGCCGCGGCGCGCGCGGGAGATGAGCTCACGGCGCAAGCGAGCGAGCTGTGGCGCACGCGGCGCAACGGCATCTACGAGATCGCGGTGTCGAACCAGCGCGGCGAGCGCGTGGCGCTCTTTCGCGGACGCTCGTACCGCACCGCGGGACAGGTGACGTCCCTCAAGGAGTGAAGCGATGCAGCTTGAGAGCTACGCCGCAGGCAAGTGGCGCACCGGCGCCGGCAACGGCACGGCGCTGCGCGATGCGACCACCGGCGAGGTGGTCGCGCACGCCGGCGCCGACGGACTCGATACCGGCGCGATGCTCGCCTTCGCGCGCCAGGTCGGCGGGCCGAACCTGCGGCGGCTCACCTTCCACGAGCGCGCCGCGCTCCTCAAGGCGCTCGCCAAGGACCTGAGCGAGCACAAGGAGGACTACTACCCGCTGTCGTTCGCGACCGGCGCCACCCGCGGCGACTCCTGGATCGATATCGACGGCGGCATCAGCACGCTGTTCGTGTATGCGAGCAAGGGAACCCGTGAGCTGCCGAACAGCAGCGTCTACGTCGACGGCGGCGTCGAGGCGCTCTCCAAGACCGGCAGCTTCGTCGGCCAGCATCTGTGCGTGCCGCTCGAGGGGGCGGCGCTGCACATCAACGCCTTCAACTTCCCGGTGTGGGGCATGCTCGAGAAGCTCGCCCCGACGCTGCTCGCCGGCGTTCCGGCGATCGTCAAGCCCGCCACCCAGACCTGCTACCTCGCCGAGCGGGTCTTTCGGCGGATGCTCGAGTCGGGAATCCTGCCCGAGGGGGCGGTGCAGCTCATCCTGGGCGGAGTCGGAGACATCTTCGAGCATCTCACCTGTCAGGACGTGGTGTCGTTCACCGGCTCGGCGGCCACCGCGGTGAAGCTGCGCCAGCATCCGACCGTCATCGGCAGCTCGGTACGCTTCACCGCGGAGACCGATTCACTCAACTCCTCGATCCTCGGCCCCGATGCGGGCCCTGCGTCGCCGGAGCTCGACCTGTTCGTGCGCGAAGTGGTGCGCGAGATGACCGTCAAGGCGGGACAGAAATGCACCGCGATCCGCAAGGCGATCGTGCCCGCGGCGCGCGCCGCGCAGGTGATCGAGGCGCTGCGCGCGGCGCTCGCCGGGGTCGTGTGCGGCGACCCGCGCCTCGAGCAGGTGAGGATGGGTCCGGTGGCCTCGCTCGGCCAGCGCCGCGAAGTGAACGAGCAGCTCGCGAAGCTCAAGGCGGAGGCGGAGGTGGTGGCGGGCGGAGCCGCCGCCGAGCCGCTCGGGGCCGATTCCGAGCGCGGCGCCTTCCTCGCGCCGACGCTGCTCTATTGCCGCGACGCGGCCGGCGCCCGCGCGATCCACACCGTCGAGGCCTTCGGCCCGGTGTGCACGCTGGTGCCGTACCGCGATGCGGATGAGGCCATTGCGCTCGCGCGCCGCGGCGGCGGGAGTCTCGCGGGCTCGGTGTTCACGGCGGACGAGGCGCTGGCGGCGCGGCTGGTGCTCGGGCTCGCGCCCTACCACGGCCGCATCGTGGTGGTGAACCGCCATTGCGCCAAGGAATCCACCGGCCACGGCTCGCCGCTCCCGCACCTGGTGCACGGCGGGCCGGGGCGCGCCGGCGGCGGCGAGGAGATGGGCGGCATCCGCGGCGTCATGCACTACCTGCAGCGCGTGGCGCTGCAGGGCACGCCGGACGTCATCACCGCGGCGAGCGGGCGCTGGACGCGCGGGGCGCGCGAGCTCGAGCCGGGCGTACACCCGTTCCGCAAGCCCTTCGGCGCGCTCGCCCTCGGCGACACGTTCCGCTCCGGCGAGCGCGAGGTCACGCTCGAGGACATCGAGCGCTTTGCGGCGCTCTCCGGCGACCGTTTCTACGCGCACATGGACGAGGCGCAGGCGCGGCGCAATCCGCTGTTCGGCGGCCGGGTCGCGCACGGCTACTTCCTGGTGTCGGCGGCCGCGGGGCTGTTCGTGGATGCGCCCTACGGGCCGGTGCTCGCCAACTACGGGCTCGACAACCTGCGCTTCGTGAAGCCGGTGAAGCCCGGCGAGCGCATCCGGGTACGGCTCACCTGCAAGGAAAAGTCGCTGCGGGCCGGCGCCGGCTACGGCGAGGTGCGCTGGGACACGGCGATCACCAACCAGGACGGCGAGGCGGTCGCCAACTACGACGTGCTCACCATGGTGAGCGAGCAGGCGATCCCCGACTCCTGAGGTCAGAGGCGAAAGGCGCGGCCGCGCGTCGATACCGCCTTCACCAGCGCCCACACCGCATCTCCCGGCGCGAGGCGCAACGCCTGGCGGGCGCCGGCGGTGATGCGCGCGAGCACGATCGGCCCGCCGACGTCCACCTTGACGAGCACGCTCGCGAACTCATCCGCGGCGATCTCGGCGACCGTGCCGAGGAGCGCGTTGCGCACGCTCAGGCCCTGGATCGGCTGGGTCGCGAGGATGACGTCGCGCGCCAGCAGCTGCACCCGCACCCGCGCGCCGACGGCGGCGCCCCGCAGGCTCACCTGCAGCTTCCCTGAGCCGATCGAGAGGTCTGCCGTGCCGCCGTCTGCGTCGACCGCGGTGACGCGGCCGTCGAGCACCGAGCCCACGAGGTCAGGCGCGAGGTTGCTGCGCAGCTCGGCGCGCAGGCTCATCTCGTCCACCGGCCCCGCGGCGCGCACCTGGCCGGCCTCGAGCAGCACCAGGTAGGTCGCGAGCTGCAGCACTTCCTCGAACTGATGGCTCACGTACACCATGGGGATCGAGAGCCAGTCGCGCAGCGTCTCGAGGTAGGGCAGCACCTCCTCGCGGCGCGCCACGTCGAGCGAGGCGAGCGGCTCATCGAGCAGCAGCAGCTGCGGTTGGCAGAGCAGTGCCCGGCCGAGGGCCACCCGCTGGCGCTCGCCGCCGGAGAGCTCATGTGGCCGGCGGGCGAGCAGCGCCGCGAGCCCGAGAAGCTCCACGACCTCCTCGAAGCGCACGTAGTGCACGGCGGCGCCGGCGCGCTTCTCCCCGTACCGCAGGTTGCCCGTGACCGTGAGGTGCGGGAACAGCCGCGCGTCCTGAAACAGGTAGCCGATGCGCCGCCGTTCCGGCGGCACGGCGACGCCGCGGCGCGTGTCGGTCAGCACCGTGTCGTCAAGCTGCACCTCGCCCTCATCGGGCGGCAGCAGGCCCGCGAGCATCTCGATCAGCGTGGTCTTGCCGCTGCCGGAGCGGCCGAAGAGCGCGATCACCCCGGGGGTCGGCGCGCTGAAGGTCGCCGCGAGAGTGAACTCGCCGCGTCGCTTGAGCACCGAGACGCGCAGCATGAACCCGGCCCGCGTGCTCTAGCGGCCGAGGCGGCGGCGCACGCGCCGCGCCAGCAGCTCCGCCCCGAGCAGTCCCGTGAGGCCGAGCGCGAACGACAGCAGCGCGAGGCGCAGCGCCAGCGCATCGCCGTCGGGCGATTGCATGGCGGTGTAGAGGGCGAGCGGCAGGGTGCGGGTGACGCCCGGGATGTTGGCGGCGAAGGTGATGACCGCGCCGAACTCACCGAGCCCGGCGGCAAACGCCGTCACCGCTCCGGCGAGGATGCCGGGCAGCATCAAGGGCAGGGTGATGCTGAGAAAGCGATCGAGCGGCGCCGCGCCGAGCGTGCGCGCCGCCGCCTCGAGACCCCGGTCGACGTTCTCGAGCGACAGGCGGATGGCACGCACCATGAGCGGGAAGGTCATCACCGCGGTGGCGAGCGCCGCACCTGCGGTGGTGAAGGGCAGCTGGATGCCGAAATGCCGGTGCAGCCAGCCGCCGAGTGCGCCGCGCGTGCCGAGCAGCAGCAGCAGCGCGTAGCCGACCGCCACCGGCGGCAGCACCAGCGGCAGATGCACGAAGGCGTCGAACAGCGTGCGTCCCGGGAAGCGCGCCCGTGTCAGGATCCAGGCGGTGAGCACCGCCGGCGGCAGGCTGAAGGCGACGCTGCGGCCGGCGACCTCGAGGCTGAGGCGCAGCGCATCCAGCTCGGCGGGGCCCAGGAGTGCGGTCATCCGCCAACTGTAGCGCAGCCGTGCGCCGCAGCGTGTGCGCGCTGCGAGCGCGCTCGCCTCAGGCGACCAGCGTCTGGGCGATGCTGATGGGCGGCCCGCCCGCAGGCACGGGTGCGTAGGCCGCCAGGCCCTTCTCCTCGAGCCAGGCGCGGTTGAAGAGCCGCGACTGATACTTGGCCCCGCCGTCGCACAGCACGGTCACGACCGTATGGCCGGGACCGAGCTCGCGCGCGACCTGCACCGCGGCGGCGGCGTTGATGCCGCTGGTGCTGCCGAGAAACAGTCCCTCCTCGTACAGCAGGCGGTAGACCCAGGTCACCGTGTCGGCGTCGGGAACGTGCACGGCCGCATCGATGGGCGCGTCCTTGAGATTGGCGGTCACGCGGGCGATGCCGATGCCCTCGGTGATCGAGCCGCTGCCGCTCGCCTTGAGCGTGCCGCTGCGGAAGTACTCGTACAGGCTGCTGCCCGGCGGGTCCGCCAGCACGCAGCGCACGCTGGCGTTCCTCGACTTGAGGAATTCGGCCGTGCCGGCCAGCGTCCCGCCCGTGCCGGTGGAGGCGACGAACGCGTCGATGCGCCCGTCGGTCTGCGCCCAGATCTCCGGTCCCGTGGTGGCGCGGTGCGCATTGCGGTTGGCGGTGTTGTCGAACTGGTTCGACCAGATCGCGCCCGGCAGGGATGCGGCGAGGCGCTGCGCGACTTTCTGGTACTGGTTGGGGTTGCTGTAGGGAACGACCGGGACCTTGTGGACCTCGGCGCCCAGCATCTCGAGCAGCCGGTATTTCTCCGGCGATTGGTTATCGGGCATCACGATGACGCAGCGATACTTGCGCGCGTTGCAGACGTGCGCGAGCCCGATGCCGGTGTTGCCGGCCGTGCCCTCGACCACGGTGCCGCCGGGAGCGAGTTGTCCGCGCCGCTCGGCGTCGGCGACGATGGCGGCGGCGGCGCGGTCCTTGACCGAGCCGCCGGGATTCATGAACTCGGCCTTGCCGAGGATCTCGCAGCCGGTCTCCTCGCTCGCGCGCCGCAGCCGGATGAGCGGGGTGTTGCCGACCGCACCGATGAAGCCCGCGACCGCGCTCACGCGACCGCCTCGAGGCCCGAGCCGCCCGCCGCGGCGGAGGTGGCGAGCGCGGCGGAAGTGGCGAGCGCCGTGACCTCGCCGACGATCAAGAGTGCCGGCGCCGCCACCTGCTCGCGCAGGGCGAGGGCCGCGATGCCAGCGAGCGGCGCGCGCAGCACGCGCTCCTCGGGGAGCGTCGCGCGCTCGACGATGGCCGCGGGCAACTCGGCGGGCGCCCCGGCGGCGCGCAACCGCGCGACGATGCGCGGCAGCTGAGCCACGCCCATGTAGAAGACCACGGTCTGCTGCGCCCGGGCGAGGGCGTGCCAGTCGAGCGAGTCGTCGGCCGCGGCGTGGCCGCTCACCAGCGTGACGCTGTGCGCGAGCCGGCGATCGGTGAGCGGGATGGCAGCCGCCGCCGCGGCGCCGAGCGCCGCCGTGATTCCCGGCACGATGCGGCACGGGATGCCGTGGGCGGCGAGCGCCTCGGCTTCCTCGCCGCCGCGCCCGAATACGAACGGATCGCCGCCCTTGAGGCGCGCGACCCGTTTGCCGGCGCGCGCCAGCTCGATCAGGAGCGCGTTGATGCGCGATTGCTGCGCGTGATCGCCGGTCTCCTTGCCGACGAAGATGCGCTCGGCGTCGCGCCGGGCGCGCTCGAGAATCGCCGCCGGCACCAGGCGGTCGTGCAGGATCACGTCGGCCTGCTGCAGCAGCTGCAGCGCCCGCAGCGTGAGGAGGTCGGGGTCGCCGGGGCCTGCGCCGATGAGATACACCTCGCCCACAACCTGGCCGGAGGCGGCGCCCTGCTGGCGCGCGCCGCGCAGCTCCGCCGCGAACGCCCGGGAGGCAGCCGCCTCCTCGCCCGCGAGCACCTCGTCCGCGGTGCGGCCGCCGACGATGCGCTCCCA
>JASHVF010000258.1 GCA_030039615.1 Gammaproteobacteria bacterium
TGGCCGCGTTCCTCGGCGCCGACGCCGGGATAGGCGCCCTGGGTATCGATCAGGGTTACCAGCGGCAGGCCGAAGCGCTCCGCCAGATGCATGAGGCGCAGCGCCTTGCGGTAGCCTTCGGGCTTCGGCATGCCGTAGTTGCGCCGCACCCTCTCCTTCGTGTCGCGGCCCTTCTGGTGGCCGATCAGCACGACGCAGCGCTCGCCGATGCGCGCCAGTCCGCCGACGATGGCGAGGTCGTCGGCATACATGCGGTCGCCGTGCAGCTCGTGGAACTCGCTCGCGATCGCGCCCACGTAGTCGAGCGTATAGGGCCGGTGCGGGTGGCGCGCCAGCTGCGTGATCTGCCAGGGCGTCAGGTTCGCGAAGATGCTCTGCGTGAGCTGGCGGCTCTTGGCCTGCAGCCGGCCGATCTCGTCCTGCAGGTTGACTTCGGATTCCGAGGTGACGTGCTTGAGCTCCTCGATCTTGGCTTCGAGTTCGGCGATCGGTTGTTCAAAGTCGAGGAACGAGACTGCCATGAAGGCTCTGAGTGTCGCCGCGCTCGGCTTGGGGCGGCAGGAGCGGCGAGGTTACGTAAGGCGGGGACCCGAGCGCAAGTTAGGGGTTCAGGCGCCGCCGTCGGCTGAGAACGCCCCGCCGGAGCTCGCCGGCGGCGCCGCGTACAGCACCTCGACCCGGCCGTCTCCCACCAGGCCCGCGAGCTGCTCGAGCAGCTCGCGGCTCGCGCGCACGCTCCACTCGGCGCCGAGGTTGAGAGCGCCGCTGGCCGCAGCCGCGGTGTACTCGATCGTGACCGGACAGGGCCCCGGACGCCACGGCTCGAGGATGCCGGCGAGACGCTCGGAGACGCGCGGCAGCTCGGCCTGTGAGCAGCGCAGCACCACGCGCTGCGCGCAGCGCGCGCGTACCTCGTCGAGCTCGGAGACGCGCCGCGCGGCGAGGCGCCACGAGTCGCTGAAGTCATCGAAGCGCAGCATGCCTTCGACCAGCACCAGAGCGTCCTTGGCGATGAGCTCGCGGTGTCGCTGCCAGGTCTCCTCGAAGAGCATCACCTCGAGCCGGCCGGTGCGGTCGTCGAGTGTCAGGATGACGCGCGGGCCGCGCTTCCTGACCTCGTCGATGAGCCCGGCGACCGTGACGGGCTTACCCGCCCCGAAACGCCCGGGCTCGAGTCCCGCCACCGGCCGCTCGCCCAACAGGTCCGCGATGCGGTGCGAAACGAGGCGCGGCAGGCTCGCCTCGAAGCGCGTGAGCGGATGCCCGGTGAGGTACAGGCCGAGCGTCTCGCGCTCGCCCGCGAGGCGTGCGGCCTCGCTCCATTCGGGAAGCGGCGCGGCGCGCTGCGGCGAGGGCGTGGGCTCCACGGCGCCGAGACCGCCGAACAGGTCGTCCTGCCCGGCCGCGTGCGCCCGCGTACTCTGGTCGCCAAGCTGGATGGCCGCGCCGAGGCGATCCATGAGGGTGGCGCGGTTGGCGCCGAGTCCGTCGAGACTGCCGGAGCGCAGCAGCGCCTCCAGTACGCGGCGGTTGACCCGTGTCAGGTCGAGCCGCCGGCACAGGTCCTCGAGCGTGCGGAACGGGCCACGTGCGCTGCGCTCCGCGATCAGTCCCTCGACCGCGCCGGCGCCGACCCCGCGCACCGCACCGAGCCCGTAGCGGATGCCCTGCGCAGCGTCGGCCGAGAACTCGTAGCGCGAAGCATTGACGTCCGGCGGCAGCACGGCGAGCCCCATGTCGGAGCATTCCTTGATGAGGGTCACCACCTTGTCGGTGTGGTCCATGTCCGCCGACAGTGCCGCCGCCATGAAGGCCGCCGGGTGATGCGCCTTGAGATAGGCGGTCTGGTAGGAGAGCAGCGCGTAGGCGGCCGAGTGCGAGCGGTTGAAGCCGTAGCCGGCGAACTTCTCCATCAGGTCGAAGATGTGCTCGGCGAGGCGCTCGCGCACGCCGCGGGCCACCGCGCCGCTGATGAACACCGAGCGCTGCTGCGCCATCTCCTCGGGCTTCTTCTTGCCCATGGCACGGCGCAGCAGGTCGGCGCCGCCGAGCGTGTAGCCGGCCAGCACCTGGGCGATCTGCATCACCTGCTCCTGGTACAGGATCACGCCGTAGGTGGGCTTCAGGATCGGCTCGAGGCTCGGATGCAGATAGTCGATCGGACCGTCGGTGCGGCCGTGCTTGCGGTTGATGAAGTCGTCCACCATGCCCGACTGCAGCGGACCGGGGCGGAACAGCGCATTCACCGCCACGATGTCCTCGAAGCGGTCGGGCTGCAGCCGGCGGATCAGATCCTTCATGCCGCGCGACTCGAGCTGGAAGACCGCCGTGGTGCGGCAGGCGCGCAGCAGCTCATAGGTGCGCGCGTCATCCATCGGGATCGCGCCGATGTCGAGCGGCGCCGCGCCGCGCTCGCCGCGCCTGATGGTCGCCACCGCGCGGTCGATGATGGTGAGCGTGCGCAGTCCCAGGAAGTCGAACTTGACGAGCCCGGCAGCCTCGACGTCGTCCTTGTCGAACTGGGTCACGATGCTGCCGCCGGCGGCATCGCAGTAGAGCGGCGCGAAGTCGGTGAGCACCGAGGGCGCGATCACCACGCCGCCGGCGTGCATGCCGGCGTTGCGCGTCAGCCCCTCGAGCGAGCGCGCCAGGTCGATGAGGTTCTTCACCTCGTCCTCGGACTGGTAGGCGCGCTGCAACTCCGGCTCCTTCTCGAGCGCGTCATCGAGCGTGATGCCGAGCTCGAAGGGGATGAGCTTCGCGATCCGGTCGACGTAGCCGTAGGTCATGCCGAGCACGCGCCCGACGTCGCGCACCACCGCCTTGGCCGCCATGGTGCCGTAGGTGATGATCTGCGAGACGCGCTCGCGTCCGTACTTGCCGGCGACGTACTCGATCACGCGGTCGCGGCCTTCCATGCAGAAGTCGATGTCGAAGTCGGGCATCGACACGCGCTCGGGATTGAGAAAGCGCTCGAACAGCAGCTCGTGCTTGAGCGGATCGAGATCGGTCACCCTCAAGCTGTAAGCCACCAGTGAGCCGGCCCCCGAGCCGCGCCCGGGGCCGACCGGCACGCCGTTCTCGCGCGCCCAGCGGATGAAGTCGGCGACGATCAGGAAGTAGCCGGCAAAGCCCATCTGGCAGATGACGCCGAGCTCGGTCGCGAGGCGCTCGCGGTAGGCGGGGCCTGCGCCCGCGGGGAAGCGCTGCGCGAGTCCCTTGGCCGCCTCGGCGCGCAGGAACTCCTCGGTAGTGACGCCGGCGGGAACCGGGTACTGCGGCAGCCGCGCCGCGCCGAGCGTCAGCTCGAGGCTGCAGCGGCGCGCGATCTCGACCGAGTTCGCGAGCGCCTCGGGCAGATCGGCGAACAACGCCGACATCTCCGCGGGGCTGCGCAGGTACTGCTGCCGGCTGTAGCGGCGCACGCGCGCCGGATCGGCGAGCAGCGCGCCGTCATGGATGCAGACGCGCGCCTCGTGGGACTCGAACTCCTCGGCCTTGAGGAAGCGCACGTCGTTGGTGGCGACCAGCGGCAGCCGCGCGCGCGCGGCGAGCGCCACCGCGGCGGCGATGTAGCTCTCCTCGAACTGCCGTCCGAGGCGCTGCAGCTCGAGGTAGTAGCGCCCGGGAAAGAGTGCGCGCCACTCATCGAGCGCGCGCTCGGCGTCGGCCTCGCGGCCGTTCACCAGCGCCCGCCCCACATCGCCCTCGAGCGCCCCCGAGAGCGCGATCAGGCCGGCGAGGTTCTCCCGCGAGAGCCAGCTGCGCTCGAGGCGCGGCACGCCGCGCTCCTGGCCCTCGAGATAGGCACGCGAGATGAGGCGCGCGAGGTTGCGGTAGCCGTCCTGATTCTGGCAGAGCAGCGTCAGGCGGCTCGGCTCGCGCCGTTCGCCCTCTTCGCGCACCGCGAGGTCGACCCCGACGATCGGCTTGACGCCGGCCGAGAGCGCCTCGCGATAGAACTTCACCATCGCGAACAGGTTGTTCTGGTCCGTGATGGCGACGGCCGGCATACCGGCGGCGGCGACCGCGGCGATCAGCTCCGGCACGCGCACCACGCTGTCGACCAGCGAGTATTCGCTGTGCAGGCGCAGGTGAACGAAGCCGGGCGACATCGGCGGCGATGCTAGCAGGACCGGCGGCGCATGGGACTGAAGGAGCGGCGGTGCAGCGGCGAGGGCCGGCGCCGGCGCAGCGTCTTCAAGTGCGCCTGGGTCGCGTAGCCCTTGTGGCGGGCGAGCTCGAAGCCCGGATAGCAGGCATCGAGCGAGCACATCATCGCGTCACGGCAGGTCTTGGCGAGAATCGAAGCGGCGCTGATCGCCGCGACGCTCACATCGCCGTCCACGATCGCCTCGAAGGTGCAGCCGAGCCCGAGATCCCCGAGACACGGACAGCGATTGCCGTCGACCTTGACGTGCGTCGGGCACACCGGCAGCGCGAGCAGCGCGCGGCGCATGGCGAGCAGCGTCGCCTCGAGGATGTTGAGCGAATCGATCTCGTCGCGATCCGCCCAGGCGACCGCCCAGGCGAGCGCCCGGGCGCGGATCAGACCCGCGAGGCGCTCGCGCTCCTCCGGCGGCAGGGTCTTCGAGTCCGCCAGGCCGCGGATGCGGCGCCGCGGATTGAGTATGACCGCGGCCGCAACCACAGGTCCGGCGAGCGGCCCGCGGCCGGCTTCGTCGACCCCGGCGATGCGCGACCGGCTCCTCATGGTCGCCCGGCGCACTCGAGCACCGCCGCGGCGGCACGCGCCGCGCCGCCGCGGCGCAACTCGCGGTGGACGCGCGTGAATTCCGTGCGCAGCCCGGCGAGGCGCGCCGGGTCGCCGAGCTCGGCGAGCAGCGCCGCCCCGAGCGCCGGCCCGGTCACGGCGCGCTGCAGAAACTCCGGCACCAGGCGCCGTCCGGCGAGCAGATTCGGTTGCGAGAAGTACGGCACCTTCACGAGTCCGAGCGTACGCAGCACAAACTCCGTCAGCCGGCTCATCTTATACGCCACTACCATCGGCTTCCCCGACAGTAAGGTCTCGAGCGTCGCCGTCCCGGAGGCGACCAGCACCGCATCCGCCGCCGCCAGCACCCGCTGGGCCTGGCCGTCGACGAGGCGAAGCGGCGTCTTTTCCGCAGCTTGTGCCACTTGCCTCTCGAAGCACTCACGTATCGCGGCGGAGGCCATCGGCGCGAGGAACACGAACTCCGGGCGGCGGGCGTGGATCCAGGCGGCCGCCTCGGCGAACGGCGCGGCGAGACGGCTCACCACCGCGAGACGGCTTCCCGGGAGCAGCGCGATGACGCGCGCCTCCCGGGCAACTCCGAGAGCCGCCCGGGCGGCCGGCGCGTCGACCTCGAGCGGGATCTGGTCGGCAAGCGGGTGCCCGACGAACTCGGCGCGCACCCCTTGCCGCGCGTAGAACTCGCTCTCGAAGGGCAGCAGGCACAGCACCAGGTCGCAGTCGCGGCCGATGCTGCGCACCCTGCCCTGCCGCCAGGCCCACACCTGCGGGCTCACGTACTGCACGGTGCGGATGCCGGCGCGCTTGAGGCGCCCGGCGAGGCCAAGATTGAACTCCGGCGAGTCGATGCCGATGAACACGTCGGGGCGCGCCGCCAGAAAGCGCGCCGCGAGCGCTGCGCGCAGCCGCAGCAGCCGCGGCAGGTGCCGCAGCACCTCCGCCAGTCCCATCACGGCGAGGCTGTCGGCGGGCGCCCAGGCCTGACAGCCGGCCGCCACCATCTTCGGGCCCGCCACGCCGAAGCACTCGAGCGCCGGCACGCGCGCGCGCAGCGCCTCGATGAGCGCCGCCCCCAGCTGGTCGCCGGAATGCTCGCCCGCCACCAGGCCGACACGCAGCGGCGCGGCCGCGGTGCCCACCGGCGCCGCGCTCATCTGACGATGCTGCGGCTGGAGGCCTGGATGAAGTCCACGAAGAGGCGCAGCTCGGCGCGCTCGCGCGCCAGCGGCTCGAGGCGCGCGAGCGCCTCGCTGAGCTTCAGGTCCGAGCGGTACAGGATCCGGTAGGCCTCGCGGATGGCGCGGATCTGCTCCTCGCTGAAGCCGCGGCGCTTCAAGCCCTCGGCGTTCACCATCTGCGGCTCGGCCGGATTGCCGGAGACCATCACGTAGGGCGGCACGTCCTGGCGCACCATGGAGCCGCCGCCGAGAAAGGCATGCGCGCCGACCCTCGCGAACTGGTGCACCGCGACGAGCCCGCCCAGGATCACCCAGTCGCCGATCTCGACGTGGCCGCCGAGCACGGCGCCGTTCGCGAACACGGTGTTGTTGCCGACCACGCAGTCGTGGGCGACGTGCGAGCAGGCCATGAACAGGTTGTCGTCGCCGATGCGCGTCACGCCCTTGTCGTGGGTGGTGCCGCGGTTGATGGTGCAGAACTCGCGGAACACATTGCGCTCGCCGACCACCAGGCGCGTCGGCTCGCCGCGGTATTTCTTATCCTGCGGAGCATCGCCGATGGAGGCGAACTGGAATACGTGGTTGTCGGCGCCGAGCACGCTCGGGCCGTTGATCACCGTGTGCGGGCCGACGATCGTGCGCGGCCCGATCTCGACCCCGGGACCGATCACGGCGAACGGGCCGACGCGGACGTCCGCGGCCAGGCGCGCTTCGGGCGACACCACGGCGCGCGCATCGATCACTTGCCGGTCTCCGGCGCCACCATCATGGCGGCGTGCGCAACCTCCTTGTCGTCGACCAGCGCCGCGGTCGAGAACTTCCAGATGCCGCGCAACGAGCGCTCGAGCTGCGCGGTGAGCACCAGCTGGTCTCCGGGCACCACCGGCTTGCGGAAACGCGCATCGTCGATGCCGACGAAGTAGAAGCGGCTGTTCTCGTCCGGGAACACGCTGGCGGTGACGAAGCACAGAATGCCGGCGGCCTGCGCCAGCGCCTCGATGATCATCACGCCTGGCATCACCGGCCGGTGAGGAAAGTGGCCGGGAAAGAACGGCTCGTTGTAGGTGACGTTCTTGATGGCGCGGATCGTGGCTCCCGGGCGGCATTCGAGCACCCGGTCGACCAGCAGGAAGGGGTAGCGGTGCGGCAGCCGCCTGAAGATGGCGTTGATGTCGAGCTGGACCACGTCTTCAGTCATGCGTCTCTTCCTGCCCCGAGTTGAGTCCCGCCGCCCGCTCCAGGGCGCGCACGCGCTCCTCGAGTCGCGCGCTGCGCTTGAAGCGCGCCACCAGCCGCCGCCAGGCGTGCGCTTCTTCGAAAGGTAGTGTGCTCGAGTATACGCCGGCGGCCGCGATCGAGCGGCTGATGGCCGAGTAGCCGGTGATCACGACGTCGTCGGCGATGCTGATATGGCCGGCGAAGCCGACGTGGCCGCCGATCATGCAGCGCTTGCCGATAATGGTGCTGCCGGAGACACCGGTGCAGGCCGCGATGGCGGTATGCGCACCGATGCGGACGTTGTGGCCGATCTGGATCAGGTTGTCGAGCTTGACGCCGTCCTCGACGATCGTGTCGTCGATCGCGCCGCGATCGACGGTGGTGTTGCAACCGATGTCGACGTCCGCGCCGAGGCGCACCGAGCCGAGCTGCGGCACCTTGACCCAGCTGCCGCGGTCGGGGGCGTAGCCGAAACCATCGCCCCCCAGCACCACGCCCGACTGCAGCACGCTGCGCGCACCGACGCTCACTCCGCGGCACAGTGTGACGCGCGGCGCGAGGCGCACGTCGGCCGCGAGCCGCACCTGCTCCTCGAGCACGCAGTGCGCCGCGACGCTCGCGCGCTCACCGATCACGACCTGCTCGCCGATGACGCAGAAGGGGCCGACCTCGGCGCTCGGGTCGATGCGCGCGCTCGCGGCGACGAGCGCGGTGGGGTGTATGCCCGGCGCCGGCGCCGGGCCCGGATGCAGCAGCGTCGCGATGCGCGCGTAGGTGGCGTACGGATTGTCGGCCAACAGCAGGTGCGCGGGGCACTCCCCGGCCGCATCCGCCTTCAGCACCACGGCGGCCGCGCGCGTCGTCGCGAGCTGCGGCCGGTAGCGCGGATTGGCGAGGAAGGCGAGCGCCGTGGCGTCGGCATTGGCGAGCGTCGCGACGTGCTCGATGCGCACGGCGGGGTCACCGCGCAGCTCGCAGCCGAAACGCACCGCCAGCTCCCCGAGTGAGAAGGACATGGCGCGCTCTTACGCCCCGCACTCCCCCGCGGGTGTTATTTGCCTTGCGGCTTGCCCGGCGGCTGTGCGGCGGGCGCCGGCGTAGCGGCCGGCTTGGCCGCCGGTGCCGCGGCCGCCTTGGCCTGCAGCGCGGTGAGGATCGCCGGCGTGATGTCGTAGGCCGCGGTCTGATAAATGACGGCCTCGCCGCTCAGGATCACGTCGAAATTCTGCGCCTTGGCGTAGCTGCGCACCTCGTCGCCGAGCGTGCGCTGCAGCCGCGACAGCTCCTCGTTGCGCCGTGCCGTGATGTCGTCCTGATACTCGCCGCGCGCGCGCTCGAAGTCGCGCTCGCCGTCGCGCAGCTCCTTCTCGGCACGCACCCGCTGGTCGTCGGTCATGGTGGCGCCGTCCTTCTGCAGCTTCTCCTGCTTGGCCTTGAGGGCCTGCGCCTGGGCCTGCAGCGTGCGCTCGCGCGGGGCGAACTCGGCCCGCATCGCATCGGTGACCGCCTTGCCCTGCGGCGACTCGGCGAGGAGCCGCTGCGGATCGACGACACCGATCTTGGGCGGGTCGGCCCATACCGGCGCCACGGCAAGGAGCCCCGCCGCCGCCACGACCCACACCGCTACCCGACTGCTGATCGAACGATTCACGGAACACCCACCTCTTATGCTCTGAGTTTTGCGGTGCCGCGGCCGGGACGGCCGCAGGCAAACCGGAAGTATCGCCTAAAGCGGCGCGGCCCGCAGGCCAATTGCACGGCTGTCACCGAATCTTAAGAATACTTAACGCGCTAGAAAGCCTGGCCGACCGAGAACTGGAACACCTCGGTCTCATCGCCCCAGGTAGTCACGCCGTTGCCGTGCTGGGCGTTGAGCGGCAGTCCGAGGCTGAAGCGGAAGAGGCCGATCGGCGCGAGCCAGGTGACCGCGACGCCGACCGAGCGCTTCAGGCTCGAGAAGTTCTCGAAGCGGTAGTTCACGGGCGTGATGTTGTCCGGTCCGTAGAACTGCAGCTTGCTGCCGGTCTCGTACACGCCGCCCGTGTCGAAGAAAGCGCTGACGCGCGCGGTCTGTGCCCACTTGGCCGGCATGGGGAAGATCAGCTCGTTCTGGCTGGTGATGCGCATGTTGCCGCCGTAGGGGTTGCCGAACTGGTCACGCGGCCCGAGCAGGCTCTCGCGGAAGCCGCGCACGTTGTCCGGGCCGCCGCCGAAGAACTGCCGGTACGGCGGGATGGCGGTGGTGTCGCCGAGCGGCCCGCCGTAGTCGATGCCCTCGAGGAAGGACAGCGTCCAGCCGCTGTAGACCGGCACGTACTTCAGGAACTGGTAGTTGGCGATGTAGTACTTGACGTCGCTCGCGGGCGTGGTGATCGAGAGGCTGATCGCCTGGTGCATGCCCTGGTCGGCGAACAGCGTGCGGTTGCGCGTATCCCAATCCCAGCCGACCACGCCCTCGACGTTCTTGAAGTCGGTGCCGTAGAAGACGTACTCGTTGTTGCTCGCGTCGTCGTGCGCCAGACGGCTGTAGGGATGACCGTTGGTCGACACCCATTCGACCGCCTGCTCGGAGCTGGTGAGCGAGTTGGTGAGCAGCTCCGCTGATTCGAACACGCCGCCGAAACGCAGGAACATGGTCTCGGTGATCGGGTAGGCCCAGGTGGGGCCCGCACTGAGCGTCTGCGAGGAGAAGTTCGAGGAGGAGGATACGAACTGCGTCGAGTCGCGGTAGCTGACCGAGATGGTGCGCTGCAGGTTGTCGATGGTGGTGTAGGGGTTGGTCCAGGCCACCGTGTAGACCTTGCTGAAGGCGCCGCCGGCCAGGTTGATCGCCACGCGCTCGCCGGTGCCGAGGAAGTCGGCGTCCGCGAAGCTGGCGTTGAGCTGGAACTTGTAGGTGGCGGAATAGCCGATGCCGCCCGAGAGCTGCGAGGCCGGCCCCTCCTCGATCTTGTAGTTGACGTCCACCTGGTCCGGCACGCCGGCCACCGGCGTGCTCTCGAACGACACCGACTTGATGTACGGCAGGCGCTGCAGGCGCTGCTTGGAGCGCTCGAGCGCCACGTTCGACATCCAGCCGCCCTCGAGCTGGCGCATCTCGCGGCGCAGCACCTCGTCGTCGATGCGGGTGACGCCCGAGAAGGTGATATTGCGCACGTAGACGCGGTTACCCGGATCGACGAAGAAGGTGAGCGCGACCGTGTGGTTGACGTTGTCCGCCGTCGGCACCGGATCCACCTTGGCGAAGGCATAGCCGTCGCGGCCCATGCGGTTCTGCATCAGCTCCTGGGAGGAGGTGATGAGCTTGCGGTCGAAGATCTCCCCCGGATGCACCAGCACCAGCCGCTCGAGCTCCGCCTGCGGCACCACGAAGGTGCCGGCCACCTTGATCGAGGAGATCTTGTAGACCTGGCCCTCGTCGATGTTGATGGTGATGTAGATGTCCTCCTTGTCGGGAGCGATCGCCACCTGGGTCGACTCCAGCTGGAAGTTGGCGTAGCCGCGATCCATGTAGTAGTTGCGCACCTTCTCGAGGTCGCCCTGCAGCGACTCGCGCGAGTAGCGGTCGTCCTGCTTGTACCAGGAGAGCCAGTTGGGCGTCTTCAGCTCGAGGGTCTCGAGGATGTCCTTCTGGCGGAACCTGGTGTTGCCGACGATGTTGATCTGGCGGATCTTGGCGCGGCTGCCTTCCTTGATGTCGACCTTGATCTTGACGCGGTTGCCGGCCTCCTGCTCCACCTTGGCGTCGATGCGCACACCGTACTTGCCGCGCGCGAAGTACTGATCGGTGAGGTACTGCGTCACCTCGTCGAGCACCGAGCGGTCGAAGGTCTTGCCGGCCGCGAGCCCGACGCCGCGCAGCGATTTCTGCAGATCCTCGGTCTTGATGTCCTTGTTGCCGGTGATCTCGAAGCTCTCGATCGAGGGCCGCTCGAGCACCACCACCACCAGCGTGTTGCCGTCGCGGCGCATCTGCACGTCGCGGAAGAATCCGGTCGCGTACAGGGCGCGGATCGCCTCGCGCACGCGCTGCGGCGTCAGGTGATCGCCGATATTGACCGGCAGGTAGTTGTAGACGGTGCCTTCGGAGACGCGCTGCAGTCCCTCGATGCGGATGTCGCTGACGGTGAAGTCAGCCTCCGGGGGGGCGGCGGTTTGCGCAAATGCCAGAGCAGCGCGCAGCAACAGCGCGAGCGCGGCCAGGGCGACGCGCGGCTTCATGCTTCATTCACCAAGTAATGTGTCCTTCGCGCCCCCGGGCGCCTCGTCTTGCATTATTCGAGAGCCGAAGACCTGTCGGCGGCCTTCAGCCCAGCCGGACCCGGTGCCGGGCCCGTACCCCCCAGGAACCACTCAACCGAACTGGCGCGCAATGTCGTTGTACAGCGCCACACCCATCAGGACGATGAGCAACGCGATTCCCACCTGCTGCCCGAACACCTGGGTGCGCTCGGAGAGCGGGCTGCCCTTCAGCCACTCGACCAGCTGAAAGGCGATCTGCCCGCCATCGAGGATCGGGATCGGCAGCAGGTTGAGGAACCCGAGCGACAGGGAAATGAGCACCAGGAAGCCGAGGAACGGCGCCACGCCCGCCTCGGCCGAGTCGCCGGCGTACTCCGCGATCGACAGCGGGCCGCTCAGGTTCTTCAGCGACACGCGCCCGAGAACCATGCGCCAGAAGAGCCTCCCCTGCAGCACCGTCATGCTCCAGGCCTCATCCGTGGCGCGCACCAGGGCGGCGCCTGCGGACAGCGCGAGATGCGTGCGCAGCGACTCAGGGTAGGTCTTCGGCAGCGGCGGCGGCTCGACGTGAATGCGCCCGATGCGCCGGCCGCGCACCTCATCGCTCGCCACCTGCAGCTCGGTGCTGGCGGCGACGCCGGCGCGGCTGTAATCGACCCTGATGCGCTGGCCGGGACGGGCGTTCACCAGCGCGATGAGGTCGTGGAAGTTCGCGACCGCGGCGCCGTCGATGGCGAGCACCCGGTCGCCGGCGGCGAGTCCGGCGCGTGCCGCCGGGCCGCCGGCTTCGACCTTGCCGATCACCGCCGGCACCGGCGGCCAGAACTCGAAACCGAGGCCGAGCAGCAGCTCCGAGGGCTCGGTCAGGCGCCGGCGGGTTTCGGCATCACTCACCACGAGGCGCGCGCTGCGCGTGGCACCGTCGCCGCCGCGTACGGTGAGGTCCGCCTCGCCGCGCGCACTCATCGCATCCAGCAGGTCGAACACCACGTCGCGCATGCCGCTCACGGAGGCGCCGTTGATGGCGCGGATCTCGTCGCCGCTCTTCAGGCCCGCGGCCGCCGCCGCCGAGCCGCTCGTGACGTCGCCGACCACGGGCCGTACTTCGTTCACGCCGTTTACCCAGAACATGCCCCACAGGAGCAGCACGGCGAACAGGATGTTGAAGGTCGGTCCGGCGAGCAGCACGGCGATGCGCTGCCAGTGCGGCCGGCGGGTGAAGGAGCGCGGCAGCTCCGCCTCCTCGACCGGTCCCTCGCGCTCATCCAGCAGCTTTACGTAGCCGCCGAGGGGGATGGCCGCCACGACGTATTCGATGCGGTCCTTGCCCGAGGTCCACTTGATGAGCGGCTTGCCGAAGCCCACCGAGAAGCGCAGCACGCGGAAGCCGAGGCGGCGCGCCACGTAGAAATGGCCGAACTCGTGGACGGTGACCAGAAGGCCGACCGCCACTACGAACCACAATGCGTACCAGAACAGGCTCATGCGTGAGCGCCCCTCACCGACTCACTTCTTGTAATACCGACAATCCGCTCCGCAGCCCGCTGCCGGCCCTCGGCGTCGGCGGCCAGCACGTCCTCCAGATCGACGATCGAGCCCCCGGCGCCGCGCTCCACCACGGCTTCAATGACCGCGGCGATGCCGGGAAAGTTCAATCGGCGCTCGAGGAACGCCTGCACGGCGACCTCGTTGGCTGCGTTCAGCAGCACCGGATGCAGCCCCCCCGCACGCGCCGCCGCCTGCGCCAGTGCGAGGCAGCGGAAGCGGTCATAGTCTGGAGGCTGGAAGTCGAGCCGGCCGGCTTTGAGCAGATCAAGGAATTCTACACCGGAGTCGATGCGCTCGGGCCAGGCCAGTGCGTGCGCGATGGGAGTACGCATGTCGGGCGCGGACAACTGCGCGAGTACCGAGCCGTCCAGGTACTCGACCAGCGAGTGCACGATGCTCTGCGGGTGCACCAGGATCTCGACCTGCGCAGGGGCGAGGCCGAACAGCAGGCAGGCCTCGATGAGCTCGAGCCCCTTGTTCATGAGCGTCGCCGAGTCGACCGAGATCTTGCGTCCCATGATCCAGTTGGGGTGGGCGCAGGCGGCCTCGGGAGTGGCCGCGGCGAGCGCCTCCCTGGGTGAGTCGCGGAACGGGCCGCCGGAGGCGGTGAGCAGTACCCGCCGCAGACCCGGCGGCGCGATCCCGGGGCGCACCGGCGCCGGCAGGCACTGGAAGATCGCGTTGTGCTCGCTGTCGATCGGCAGCAGCGTCGCGCCGGCGCCGTGCACCGCCGCGAGCAGCAGCGGGCCTGCCATCACCATCGATTCCTTGTTGGCGAGCAGCAGCCGCTTGCCGGCGCGCGCCGCCGCGAGCGTCGAGCGCAGCCCCGCGGCGCCGACGATCGCCGCCATGACACAGTGCACCTCGGCGAGCGCCGCGAGCTCCTCGAGTGCGCCGGGACCTGCGAGCAGCCGCGTGTGCGGCGCCCGGCTGCCGACGAGGGCGGCGAGCTCGCGCGCCGCGCCCGCATCGGCGAGCGCCGCGTAGGCCGGCTGCCAGGCGAGAATCTGCCGCGCGAGCTTCGCGGCGTTGCGATGGGCGGCGATGGCGATGAGGCTGAAGCGCTCGCGGTGACGCGACAGCACGTCGAGCGTGCTCTCCCCGACCGAGCCGGTGGAGCCCAGGACCGCGACGCCGATCACCTCACGACTCCGAGCAGCGTCAGGCCGAGCAGCAGCACGGGAGCTGCGCCGGTGAGACTGTCGATGCGGTCCATGACGCCGCCGTGCCCGGGAAACAGCGTGCCGCTGTCCTTCATGCCCGCAAAGCGCTTCAGCAGGCTCTCGGTGAGATCGCCGATCACCGAGAAGGCCACGGTCGCGAGGCACAGCGGCAGAAACACCGCGAGCGAGACGTGAAACCAGCGGCTGCCGCCGATGGCGACCAGCGCCGAGAGCGCCATGCCGCCGAGCACTCCCTCCCAGGTCTTGCCCGGCGAGACCTCCGGAGCGAGGCGGATGCGCCCGAAGGCCCGGCCGGCAAAAAACGCGCCGATGTCCGCGACCCAGACCAGAATCAGCGTGAACAGCACCCATTGTCCGTGCGGCGGCGGGACGCGCAGCAGCCACACCAGCGCCAGCCACGAGGGCACCAGCGCGAGCACCCCGGCGATGCCCGCCGCCCAGGGCGTCACCCGCCCCGGCGCGAACACGATCCACATGAAGGCCGTGACCCACCACAGCACCGCCGCGAGCAGGATCAGATCGCGGCTCGCCGCATCCGCGGACACCACCCAGACGAGTGGCAGCAGCAGCGCGACCAGCGCCACATAGAGCAGCCGCCGCGCGGCGCTCGAGAGCCGCAGAAACGCCGACCACTCCCAGGCGCCGGCGAGCAGCGCCGCGGTGAGCGCCACGACGGTCGCCCACGGCGGCAGCCACAGCAGGATGAACAGCAGTGCGGCGGCCAGCAGCACCGCGGTCGTCACCCGCTTGCGCAGCGACTCGTTCACGCTCAGGCGCTCGCCGCCGCCGGGCGCCGTCCGAAGCGCCGCTCGCGGCTCGCGAAGAAGCCGAGCGCCTCGTGCAGGTCGGCGAGCGCGAAGTCCGGCCACAGGCGCGGGGTGAAGTAGAGCTCCGCATAGGCGAGCTGCCAGAGGAGGAAGTTGCTGATGCGGTGCTCGCCTCCGGTGCGGATGTGCAGGTCCGGGTCAGGGAGCCCGGCGAGCGACAGCGCAGCCGCGAAGCGCGCCTCGCTGATCTCCTCCGCGCGCAGCGCGCCGCTCGCGCACTCGCGGGCCAGGGCCTGCGCCGCCTGTACGATGTCCCAGCGCCCGCCGTAGCTGACCGCCACCTGCAGGTTGAGCGCCGTGTTGCCCGCGGTGCGCGCCTCGGCGGCGGCGATGCGCGACTGCAGCCGCACCGGCAGCGTGCGCCGCTCGCCGATGAAGCGCATGCGCACGCCCTTGGCATGGAGCTCGGCGATCTCGCTGTCGAGCGCCTCGAGAAACAGGCTCATGAGGCTGCCGACCTCCTCGGGCGGCCGGCCCCAGTTCTCGCTCGAGAACGCGAACAGCGTCAGCGCGCCGATCCTGAGCTGTGCGCACTCCTCGATGCACATGCGCACCGGTTTCAGTCCCGCCTTGTGGCCGGCGGCGCGCAGCACGCCGCGCGCGGCGGCCCAGCGGCCGTTACCATCCATGGTGATGGCGATGTGGCGCGGCAGATTGGCGGGGGGCTGCGCCATCAGATCTGCATGACCTCCTTCTCCTTGCCGGCGAGCGCCGCATCGATGTCGGCCACGTGCTTGTCGGTGAGCTTCTGGATGTCGGTCTCGGCGCGCCGCTCATCGTCCTGCGAGAGGTGCTTGTCCTTCATCTTGTGCTTGATCTCGTTCATGACGTCGCGGCGCACGTTGCGCACCGCCACGCGGGCGTTCTCGGCGTCGTGGCGCAGCATCTTGGTGATCTCCTTGCGCCGCTCCTCGGTGAGCGGCGGCATCGGGATGCGGATCACGGTGCCGGCGGTCATCGGCGTGAGTCCCAGGTCCGACTTGAAGATCGCCTTCTCGATCGCCTGCACGACGCTCTTCTCCCACGGGGAGATCACCAGCGTGCGGCCCTCCTCGACCGCGATGCTGGCAACCTGCTGCAGCGGCACCTCGCTGCCGTAGTAGTCGACCTTGAGGTGCTCGACCAGACTCGGGTGCGCGCGCCCGGTGCGCAGCTTCTTCAGGTCTGCCTGGAACGTCTGGACGCACTTGGCCATGCGCGTGGCGGCGTCCTTCTTGAGTTCTTCGAGCATAGCGTCTCCTCGCGGCCGGGCGGGCCTAGTCGTTGGTGACCGCCGTACCGACGTCCTCGCCGCGCACGATGCGGGTGAGGTCCCCCGGATTGTTGAGATTGAAGACCCGCAAAGGCAAGCGGTTGTCGCGGCACATGACGATGGCGGTCGCGTCCATCACGTTGAGCTTGTCGGCGAGCACCTTGTCGAAGGTGAGGTGCGGATAGCGCACGGCGGCGGGGTTGCGCACCGGGTCGTCGGAGTAGACCCCGTTCACCTTGGTCGCCTTGAGGAGCACGTCGGCATTGATCTCGATGGCGCGCAGCGCCGCGGCCGTGTCGGTGGTGAAGAACGGGTTGCCGGTGCCGGCGGCGAACACCGCGATGCGGCCCTTCTCGAGGTGGCGCACGGCACGGCGCCGGATGTAGTCCTCGCACACCTCGTTGATGCGGATCGCCGACATGACGCGCGCGTGCATGCCGAGACTCTCGAGCGCATCCTGCAGGGCGAGTGAGTTCATGACGGTGGCGAGCATGCCCATATGATCGGCCGCCACGCGGTCCATACCGGCGCGCGCCAGCCCCGCGCCGCGGAAGATGTTGCCGCCGCCGATCACCACGGCCACCTGCACCCCCAACTGCACGATGTCCTGCAGTTCGGAGGCGATGCGCTTCAGCACCGCCGGGTCGATGCCGTAATCGGCGCCGCCGAGCAGCGCCTCTCCCGAGAGCTTCACCAGGATGCGCGACCAAGGGGGTCCCGCTTGCGTCATCTTTCACCTCCGCCGATGGAAAAAACCCCGCGCGCGGCGGGGTTCCTTCCGCTGACTACAGCCGCTCGCTCTCAACTCCCGGTCGCCAGGCGCGCCACCTCGGCGCCGAAGTCATCGGCTTTCTTTTCGATACCGGCGCCGACCTCGAAGCGCTCGAACGCGAGCACCTCGGCCTTGGCACTCTTCACGAGCTTCTCGATCGTCACATCCGGATCCTTGACGAACGCCTGCCCGTAGAGAGTGATCTCGCCGAGCGCCTTGCGTAAGCGCCCCTCGACCATCTTGGCGACGATCTCTGGCGGCTTGCCCTCGCCCTGGGCCTGCTCGGTGAGGATCTCGCGCTCCTTGGCCACCACCTCCGCGGGCACGGTCTGCGCCGTCAGGTACCTCGGGCTGCTCGCCGCGACGTGCATCGCCAGGTCGTAGGCGAGGCTCGGCTCGCCGCCCCGGACCGCGACCAGCGCACCGATGCGCGTGCCGTGCACGTA
>JASHVF010000259.1 GCA_030039615.1 Gammaproteobacteria bacterium
CAGCTAGTTCTTGAGCTTGTAGCCGGTCTTGAAGATCACGGCCACGGCGCTCACGCAGAGCGCCAGGAAGGCGAGCGTCGCGCCCGTGCTCGCCACCACGTTCACGTCCGCGGCACCGAAGAAGCTCCAGCGGAAGCCGCTGATGAGATACACCACCGGATTGAAGAGCGTGATCCGCTGCCACAGCGGCGGCAGCATACTGATCGAGTAGAACGCGCCGCCGAGGAAGGTGAGCGGCGTCAGGATCATGAGCGGCACGACCTGCAGCTGCTCGAAGCTCCCGGCCCACACCCCGATGATGAAGCCGAGCATGCTGAAGGTCACGGCGGTGAGCACCAGGAACGCCACCATCCACAGCGGATGCAGCACCTCGTACGGCACGAATACGCGCGCCGTGGCGAGAATCAGCAGCCCGAGCATCACCGACTTGGTGGCGGCCGCGCCCACGTAACCGATCAGTACCTCGACGTACGAGACCGGCGCCGACAGCAGCTCGAAGATGGTGCCCGACCACTTGGGCAGATAGATGCCGAAGGAGGCGTTCGCGACGCTCTCGGTGAGGATCGAGAGCATGATGAGGCCGGGCACGATGAAGGAGCCGTAGCCGACCCCGTCCACTTTGCCCATGCGCGCGCCGATCGCCGCGCCGAACACCACGAAGTAGAGCGCGGTCGACAGCACCGGAGCGGCGATGCTCTGCATCAGGGTGCGAAAGGTGCGCGCCATCTCGAAGCGGTAGATCGCCTGGATCGCGTAAGTGTTCATGGGCGCTCGCTCACCAGGCCGACAAAGATGTCCTCGAGCGAGCTCTCGCTCGAGTGCAGGTCGCGGAATTCGATACCGAGCTCGCCGAGGCGGCGCAGCAGCGTCGGGATGCCGGTCTCGCGGGTGTGCGCCTCGAAGGTATACACCAGCGTCTCACCGCTGTCGGTGAGCTCCAGGGGATATTCCCGCAGCCCCGCCGGCACCGCCGCGAGCGGCTGCTGCAGGCGCACGACCAGCTGCCGCTTGCCGAGCTTCTGCATCAGCAGCGACTTGTCCTCCACCACGATGAGCTCACCCTTGTGGATGACGCCGATCCGGTCGGCCATCTGCTCGGCTTCCTCGATGTAGTGAGTCGTCAGGATGATGGTCACGCCAGCGTCGCGCAGCCTCCTCACCAGCTGCCACATGTCGCGGCGCAGCTCCACATCGACCCCCGCGGTCGGCTCGTCGAGGAACAGGATGGTCGGCTGGTGCGCGAGCGCCTTGGCGATCAGCACGCGGCGTTTCATCCCGCCGGAGAGCGTCATGATCTTCGCGTCACGGCGCTCCCACAGCGACAGCTCGCGCAGCACGCGCTCGCAGTGCGCCGCATCCGGCGCCCGGCCGAACAGACCGCGGCTGAAATTCACGGTCGCGAGCACGGTCTCAAAGGTGTCGGTGTGCAGCTCCTGCGGCACCAGCCCGATGCGCGCGCGCGCCGCGCGGTAGTCGCGCAGGATGTCGTGGCCGTCCGCCAGCACCGTGCCGGCGCTCGGCGTGACGATGCCGCAGATGATGTTGATGAGCGTGGTCTTGCCGGCGCCGTTCGGACCGAGCAGGGCGAAGATCTCGCCGCGCCGGATGGTGAGGTCGATGCTCTTCAGGGCCGTGAGGCCGTTGGCGTACACCTTGCGCACGCCCGCAACCTCGACCATCGGGCCGGCCGCCGCCGCGCCTGCCGCGCTGGCGAGGGCGCCGGTCACGCGCCCCGCCGCGAGTGAAATCCGGCGACTTTTGCCCTAACCTTGCTCACCCAACTCCTGCCCTCGCCAGCCGATGTCAGACGCCGCGCCCGCCGCTGCCCCGCGCCCACCGTCGCCGTCGGTGTTCCTCAGCTACGCCTCGGAGGATCGCAAGGCGGCGCAGGCCCTGAGGGACGCTCTCATCAGCTACGGGCTCGAGGTCTGGTACGACGAGAGCGGACTCGACGGAGGAGACGCCTGGGACCAGAAGATCCGCAGGCAGATACGCGAGTGCGATTTTTTCATGCCGCTGATATCGGCGCAAACCGACGCGCGGCCCGAAGGCTACTTCCGCCGCGAGTGGCGCCTGGCCGTCGAGCGCACGCTCGACATGGCCGACGATCACACCTTCATCCTGCCGATCGTCATCGATGACACGACCCAGGCGCGCGCGCGCGTGCCGGACAAGTTCCTGACCGTGCAGTGGACGCGCGTCCCGGGCGGGCAGCCGCTGCCGGCGCTCGAGGCGCTGTGCCGGCGGCTGCTCGCCGGACAAGGTCCCGCGCCGCCGCCGCGCACCACGCCTGACCGGCCCGCGAGGGTGGCGGCCGAGCCGCCGCGCGCTTTCCCGGCATTCCCGCAGGCCGAGCCGGGCCACAGCGTGCGCTTCGGTTTCCAGGTGATCGGCTGGGCACTGCAGTGCGCCTGGATCGGCTTCCAGCGGCTGCCGCGTTTCATCCGCTGGATCGTCTGGCTGTGGCTGCTCGCCATCGTCCTCGCCAAGGCCTGCAGCTCCCCGAACCGGCACGGCGAGCGCGACGAGGATCGCTCGGCGCCAGCGGCACTGCCGGCCAGCGGGCAGCTCTCCCCCGCGGACGCCGCGAAGCTCCGCGAGATCTCCGAGGCCTACCAGGGAGGCTCTGCCAAGGACTACGCCAGGCTCGGCACCGAGATCGCGCAGGCGTTCTCGAGCGAGATCGGCAAACAGGTGGCGGCGGCGGAGAACCCGCTGCTCGCGGTCCCGTTCTCCTCCCCGCCGGGCGATGCGCCGGCGCGCAAACTCGCCGACGCCACGTTCGCGCAGATCTACGGCCGGGTGGCGCTCTCGCGCCACGGCCACGTGGGGCTGCTGCCGGACCCGCCGGCCACGTCCGATCCCGCGGCGGCGGTCAAAGCTGCGCGTGAGCACGAAGCCAAATACGTGCTGGTCGGCACCGTGGAGCAGGGGTCGGCCGCTCAGAGCCTGGTGGTCAAGCTCCTGAAGGTCGCCGACGGCTCGCTGCTCTGGTCGGGCGCATTTCCGGTCGCGGGCGCCGACCCCGCGGCGATCGCGGCGCAGGTGGACGCCAGGGTGCCGGCGCTCGATGACGACGACTGAGTGCAAACATCGTAAGATCGCGGCGCATGGTGCCCCAACGTGGCTGACGCAAAGATCCGCCCCGACGAGCTGCGCCTCAAACCCGGCGTCTCACTGAGCCAGACGCGTTTCGCACTCGCGAACTTCTGCCTGACCCACCTGAGCGCCGACGGCCAGTACTACGCCGACGTCATCGAGCTGTGCGTGGACACGCCGCGGCTGCAGGAGGTGCTCAACATCATCGCCGCCGAGGTCGCCAAGCGCTGCCCGGATCGCCTGCCGGCGCTCGCCGCCTGTGTGCGCGAGGCGAACGACACCGACCTGGAGAGCTCCGGCGCATCTCTGCCGCGCGCGGCACCGGCGCCTGCCGCCGCGGCCGCACCCGCACCCGCACCCGCGGCAACGCCAGCGCCGAGGAGCCCGGCGGCGGCCCCGCGCCCGGCGGCACGGCCACCGCCGGCGCCGCTGCAACTACTGCCCGCGGTCTCCCTCGCCCAGGCGCGCTTCACGCTCTCGGACTTCTGCCTCGATCAGTTCGGCGCGCGCAGCCAGCCGCTGGTGGACGCCGTCAACGCGAGCGCCGACGTGCGTGCGGTACAGGGCGTGCTGAACCGTATCGCCAAGGAGGTGAAGGAACACCAGCGCGACGCGCTCGAGAAGCTCCTCGAGTGCGTGCGCGAGATCAACTCGACCAGCGAATAGCGCGGCTGCCTCAGGAGGGCGAGAGCTTGAAACGCCCGATCGATTTCTCGAGCAGCGCCAGCGTGCGGCCGATGCCCTTGGTCTGGCGCAGCAGCTCCTGCGAGGAGGCGTCGTCGCGTCCGCGCTGGAAGGCGTCGTAGGCGGTCTCGAACTTGCGCGACTGCGCGTTGACCTCGGCGGCGCCGCCGCTGACCGCCGCCACCAGGTTCTTGAGCTTCAACTGCATCACCTTGAGGGACGACATCAGGCTGTCCTCGCGCTTGCCGGCCACGCCGATGTCGATCGCCAGGTCGCCGTCGGCGATCTTCTTCATGTACTCGGCGGCCAGGCGCGGCTCGCCACCGAGCAGCTGCAGCACCTTGCGGTCGAGCAGCAGGAACAGGGTCAGCGAGATCGCCGCGCCGATCAGCAGGCCCACCAGCGCCACGCTGTAGCCGATCGAGCGGCTCACGGCGTGCAGCTCCCCGACCGGGTAGGCCGATACGATGGTGAGCCCCCACTCCGGCAGCGGCGTGCGCTCGATCACCCACGAGCCGTCCTGGTTGTCGAGGTGCTGCTGCACCTGCTCCTTCGTGGTCCAGGAGGGCAGGTAGCGCACCGAATGCTCATCGACCACCGCGACGAAGCCGCTCTGCAGCACGCGCGCGCGATCGAGCGCGTCGCTCAGCACCGGCAGCTCCGCCTTGTAGCCCATGTAGGTGATGCCGATGTAATCGCCGTTCTTGGCGTACAGCGGCTCGTAACCGGTGATGTAGGGGCTGCCGAGGATGTCGACGACGCCGTAGAAAGCGACCCCCTGGCTGAGCGCCGCGTAGGCCCTGGTGGTGTTGTTGAGCTCGGTGCCGACGGCGCGCTTGCCGTTGTCCTTGAGCACGTTGGTGGCGATACGCACGAAGCGGTCGCCGTCCTTGGAGAAGATGGTCGCGGTGCCCTTCAGCATGCGCGTCACGTAGTCGACGATCTCGAAGTTGCCGGCCTCGCTCTTGCCGCCGACCAGGATGTCGGGTGCGCTCTTGTCGGCGACCGTAACCGGGGGGCCCTTCTCGGCGCCGCCGCGCGCGGCGATCTGCTCCTTGAGCAGGTTCATGCCGCCGTGGGTGCGCTCCTCCATCAGGGTCTCGGTGGCGACGAATGCGGACTGGATCGCGGTGACGTTGTCCGCCACCTGCCGCCGCACCGCGAGCTCCTCGTGATGCGTCGCCCACACTGAGAAGCCGATGGCGCCGGCGCTGACCAGGAGCAGCGCCACGATCGCCACGGGAAGAACGACCTGAAACCGGAATCCACGGAACACGGCTGACTCCCCAACCCCTGAACCGGGGTCTTGCGACCTGAGTGGCGTAATTTGCCCGCCCACTGCCGCCCCCGATGTCTACGGCGTCGCAGAAATCAAGCATTTCGCCCGCCGGCCGCCGCCGCAGCGTCGCAAAGCGAGCCCGGCAGCACCCGCCGAGGCGGCCCGCGGCCTCCCGCCGGCGGCGGCTTGTAATAAAGCCGCGCCGCCCTACACTGCGCGCTGCCCTGCCCGCAACCTGCCCCGGAGACGCCATGCGTATCACGCCCATCGCCACCGGCGCGCTCGCCGCGCTATGCCTCGCCGCGGCCGCCGGCGCGGATACCGTGGTGATCACCGCCGCGCGGATGGTCGACGTGCTCGCCGGCCGCGAGGTCGACCGCCCCCAGGTCGTGATCACGGACGGGCGCATCGCGAGCGTCGGCAGGGCCGGCGATGCGGCGCCGGACGGGGCGCGCAAGCTCGATCTCGGGGAGCGGACGCTGCTGCCCGGGCTCATCGACATGCACGTGCACCTCACCGCCGATCCGACCCTCAGCGGCTACCGGCGCCTGGAGTTCACCGACGCCTTCTGGATGACGGTCGGGGTGGCCAACGCCCGCCGCACGCTCGAGGCGGGCTTCACGACCGTGCGCAACGTCGGCTCGAGCGGCTACGACGACGTCGGGCTCATGCAGGGCATCAACCGCGGCTACATCGTCGGTCCGCGCATCGTGCCGGCGACCTACGCGATCGGCTCGACCGGCGGACACTGCGACGCCACGCAGTTTCCCCCGTCGATCACCACTCCCAACACACAGATCGCCAACTCGCCGGACGAGTACCGCGCGCTGGTGCGCAAGGTGCACAAGTACGGCGCGCAGGTCATCAAGGTGTGCATGACCGGCGGCGTGCTGTCGAAGGGCGACAGCGTCGGCGCGCAGCAGGTGTCGCTCGAGGAGATCAAGGCCGTGGTCGAGGAGGCCCATCGCCTCGGGCTGCGCGTCGCGGTGCACGCGCACGGCACCGAAGGCATCAACGACGCCCTGCGCGCCGGCGTCGACACGATCGAGCACGCGAGCCTCGCGGATGCCGAGAGCTTCCGTCTGGCGAAGGAGCACGGCGCCTGGTTCGACATGGACATCTACGACGACGATTACATCCTGGCCGAGGGCGTCAGGAACGGCGTGTTTGCCGAGAGCCTCGAGAAGGAGCGCATGATCGGACTCAAGCAGCGCCAGACGTTCCGCGCCGCGCACGCGGCCGGCGTCAAGATGCTCTTCGGCACCGACGGCGGCGTCTACCCGAACGGGCTGAACGCGCGCCAGTTCGCCAAGATGGTCGAGTGGGGCATGACGCCGATGGAAGCGATCCAGGCCGCGACCCGCAGCGCCGCCGAGGCGCTCGACAGGACCGCCGACGTCGGCGCGATCGCCCCGGGGCGCTTCGGCGACCTGATCGCGGTCGACGGCGATCCGCTCAAGGACGTGCGCGTGCTCGAGAACGTCGCGATCGTGATCAAGGGCGGCGTGCTGGTAAAGGGCGCGCCCTGAGGCGCGGCCGCGCCGCCGCTCACCAGATGCCGCCGAGCGCGACGGTGATTGCCTCACCGTTGACGCCGCCGGCGGCCGCGCTGCAGAGGAAGGCGATCACCTCGGCGACCTCGCGCGGCTCGAGCACGCGGTTCTGCGGATAGATCGCGGCGCGCTCGCGCCACACTGCCTCCGGGGTGATGCCGCGGCGCGCGGCCTCGGTCTGCGCCGAGCGCTCGGCCATCGCCGTGCGCACCCAGCCCGGCAGCACCGCGTTGGAGGTGACGCCGAAGGGGCCGGCGTCCTGGGCAACGGCACGCGAGAGGCCGATGAGCCCGTGCTTGGAGGCGGTATAAGCGCTGCCCGAGCGCTCCGCCTTCTCACCCGCCGTTGAGCTCGTGAATACCAGCCGGCCGAAGCCGCGCTGGCACATGCCGCCGACCGTGCGACGTGCCAGCTCGAAGGGGCCGTCGAGGTTGATGCGCATGGTCTCGCGCCAGACCTCGGGGTCCTGCTCCCACACGAGCCGCTCGTGGGCCGAGCCGATGCCGTGATTCACGACCAGGATGTCGACGGGTCCGAGGCGCCGCTCGGTCTCGGCCACCGCGAGCGCGCAGCCCGCCGCCGTGCCGAGGTCGGCCGCCACGTATTCGAGTCCGACACTCTGAAGCTCGCTCGCGGTGCGCGCCGTGACCATGACGCGCGCGCCGGCCGCCGCCAGCAGCAGCGCCGCCTCGCGGCCGATGCCGCGCCCTCCGCCCGTGACCAGCGCTACCCGGCCGCTCATCGGGCCGGCGCCGCCTGGGCCGCGAGCTTGCGGTGCGAGTGCAGGCTGCGGTCGAACCAGAACAGCGCCCCGACCAGGAGCGCCATCGGCACGAGTCCCAGCGCGAAGGCCGTGCGCCCGTCGGTGGCGGCGAAGATGCGCCCGGTGATGAAGGAGCCCGAGGTGCCGCCGAGCGCCGAGAACACCACGATCAGGCCGGTCATCGCCGCGTGCCGGTCGAGCGGCAGCGAGCTCAGCATGGTCGAGCAGATCGTCGGGTAGATCGGAGCGAGACACAGCCCGAGCAGCGCCGGCAGGTAGGCGGCGAACGGCAGACTCGCCCAGTCGGTTGCCCCGGCGGCACTCGCGCGCACCGACAGCACCAGGACGCCCGCCGCCGCGACCAGACAGCCGACCAGGAGGTTGCGCCAGTAGATGCGGCGCAGCGCGATGCTGGCGGAGAGGCGCCCGCAGGCCAACGCACCGGAATACAGGCTCGCGAGCTGCACGCTCAGCGTGACGGGGAGCTTCAGCTCCTCGCGGTTGAAGGTCGGCAGCCAGGTCTGCACCTGTTGCTCGATCAGCACGTAGAGAAACGCCGCCGCGAGGAACACCAGCACCTCCGGGTGCCGCAGCAGCCCGAGCATGCCGCGCAGCGGCGACTCGCTGGCAGGCTGCGTCGCGTGCGCGCCCGACTCGTCGAGCCGGGCGAACGCCACCAGCAGCGCCGCCGCCGCCGCGATGCCCGCCAGCAGCCAGTAGACGTGCAGCCACACCGGGTCGCCCGGCGCGGCGCGGTTGATGAACATGCTGAACACCCAGGACGTCGACAGCACGCCGAGCATGAACAGTCCCTCGAGGAGACTCGTGAGGCTCGCGTGGCGGTGCGGCTCGGGCGACAGCAGCCCGATCGAGGAATACACCGACACCTTGATGAGCGCGAAGCCGACGCCGACGGCGACGAACATCAGGCGCGTGGTGAGGAACCCGGGCACGAGCGGCATCGCCATGCAGGCGAGCGAGACGAAGCTCAAGCCCAGAATCATCGAGCGGCGGTAGCCGAGCCGCGGCAGGTAGGCCGCCGCGCACAGCGAGGTGATCGCGATCGGCAGGTCCTTGCAGGCGTCGAGCGTCGAGGTGGCGACCTTGTCCACCCCGAAGGTCAGCATCGACTGCAGGATCACCGGCGCGACGCTGTTGAGCAGCATCGCGAACACGAAGTAGGTCGCCGCCAGCGCGACGATCATGACCAGGCGGTTCATTGATGTTGAGATTACCCGAACTGATGTAAGGTTGGCGTCCTTTACCCGACGGGCCCGCTTGAGGGAGCGCAGCCGATGCGAACAAGAACACCGTGGTACTGGCTCATCGCGATGCCGCTCTTCAGCGCCCTGGCCTGCGCCGCAGCACCTGCACCTGCGCCCGCGCCCGCAGCGGGCGCGGCACCTGAGGCCGAGCGGCAGGGAGACTTCAAGTTCCGCTTCGTCGGACCGCGCATCGGCAACCGCATCGCCGCCATCGCGGCAGTCCCGGGCGATCCTGCCGTCTACTACGCCGGCGCGGCCTCCGGCGGCGTATGGAAGTCGAGCGACGGCGGCAACCGCTGGCAGCCGGTATTCGACAAGCAGAACGTCGCCGCGATCGGCGCGCTCGCGGTGGCGCCGTCCGAGCCGGCGACGGTATGGGCCGGCACCGGCGAGGCCTGGGTCATCCGCGACAGCGACGTGATGGGCAACGGCATCTACAAGTCCACCGACGCCGGCCGCACCTGGGTGAACAAGGGACTGCCGCAGTCCGGGCGCATCGGCCGCATCATCGTCAACCCCTCGAATCCCGACATCGTCTACGCGTGCGTGCTCGGGCGCGCCACTGGCCCGCAGCAGGAGCGCGGCGTCTACCGCACCAGCGACGGCGGCGATCACTGGACGCGCGTGCTGTTCGCGGGCGAGAACGTCGGCTGCTCGGGTCTGTCGCTCGACGCCCACGATCCGCACACGCTGATCGCCGGCATGTGGCAGCTGGAGCTGCACACCTGGGGCGAGTACAGCGGCGGCCCGGGCAGCGGCCTGTATCTCACGCACGACGGCGGCAACACCTGGCAGCGCCTGGAGAAGCACGGACTGCCGGAGGGCCCGGTGGGCAAGATCGACGTCGCCGTCGCGCCGACCAACTCGCGACGCATCTACGCGCTCATGCAGACGCACGACCAGGGCTCGGTGTGGCGCTCGGACGATGCCGGCCGGAACTGGCGGCGCGTCAACTCGCAGCGCGCGCTCATCGGCCGCGCCGGCTACTACATCCGCATCGCGGTCGGAAGCGGCAGCGACAACGAGGTGCTGGTCGCGAACAGCTCCTTCTGGCAGTCGCTCGATGGCGGGGAAAACTTCCACGAAGTGCGCTGGGGCGGCGACACGCACGACATCTGGATCGATCCCTCGAACCCCGACCGCTTCGTCATCACCGACGATGCCGGGCTCATCATCACCACGGTCCACGGCCGCGGCTTCCACCGCGTGCAGCTGCCGATCGGCCAGATGTACCACGTCGCGGTCGACGAGCAGGTGCCTTACTACTTCTACAGCAACATGCAGGACGACGGGAACATGCGCGGCCCGAGCGTGCCGCGCGGCGGGGAGGAAGGCTGGGACCGCCACATGGGGGGCTGCGAATCCGGCTTCACGGTTCCCGACATCGTGGATCCCAGAGTGGTATGGGCGACCTGCTACGGCGACACGGTCACGCGCTGGGACGCGCGCTACCGCGAAGCGCACTCGGTGAGCCCGTGGAAGCACACGCTCGACTCGCCGCCCAACGCCATCAAGTACCGCTGCCACTGGACGCCGCCGCTCGCGGTCGACCCCTTCGATCACAACACCGTGTACTACGGCTGCCAGGTGATCTTCCGCACCAGCGACGCCGGCCACAGCTGGACGGTGGTGAGCCCGGACCTCTCGAGGCAGGATCCGGCGCACATCGCCCCCTCGGGCGGCATCGTGGGCGACAACCTCGGCCAGTTCTACGGCGAGGTGGTGTTCGCGATCGCGCCCTCGAAGCTGCAGCGGGGACTCATCTGGGCCGGCACCAATGACGGCCAGCTGTGGTATACGCGGGACGCCGCCGCGAACTGGGTGAATGTCACCAGGGGCATGTCAGGACTGCCGCCCGGCGGGACCATCACCAGTATCGCGCCCTCGAGCTTCGACGCCGCGAGCGCCTACGTGAGCGTCGATCTGCACCTCAACGACAACCGCGATCCCTTCATCTACAAGACCAGCGATTTCGGCAAGACCTGGAAGCGCATCGACAGCGATCTGCCGAGGCACGAGCTCTCCTACGTGCGCAGCGTCACCGACGACCCGAACTGCCAGGGGCTGCTGTTCGCCGGCACCGGCAACGGTCTCTATTACTCGCTCGATGACGGCGGCCACTGGCGGGCGCTGCAGAACGGCCTGCCGCCCGCGCCCGTGACCTGGGTGGTGGTGCAGAAGCAGTTCCACGACCTGGTGCTCTCGACCTACGGCCGCGGGCTCTACATTCTCGATGACATCACGCCGCTCGAGCAGCAGGCGCGACAGCACTCGGCAGCGCCGGTGGTGCTCTACCAGCCGCGCCCGGCATACCGCTTCATCGAGGGCGCAGCGGCGCCACTCAACTTCTCGCTCGCCGCCAAGCCCAAGGATCCCGTGCAGCTCGAGATCCGGGACGCCGAGGGCAAGGTGGTGCGCCGCCTCGAGGCGAAGGATCCGGTCGTCGGCATCAACCGCGTCACCTGGGACCTGCGCTACGAGGCGCCGCGCGTGGTCGCGCTGCGCACCGTGGCCCCCGACAATCCGCGTATCTGGGACGAGCCGCGCTTCCGCGAGGAGGACTCGCGGCCCATCACGCACTGGGGCTCGAGGCCGGCCGAAGTGGGCCCGATCGTCGCCCCCGGCAGCTATGCGCTGCATCTCACGGTGGACGGACGGACCTACAGCGCGCCGCTCACCGTGCTGGCCGACCCGCGTGCACCGGGCTCGGAGGCAGACATCCGGCTGTCGGTGCGCACCCTGCTCGAGATCCGCGACGCGATCAGCCACGCGTCCGACACCGTCAACCAGATGGAGTGGCAGCGCAGGCAGCTCGAGGTGATCGAGGCCATGCTGCGGCCGGCGCGCCCGCACGCCCGGCACGACGCGCCGCTCGCCGAAGAGGGCGACGAGCTCGAACACGACCCGGCGGGCGCTGCGCCCCGCCCGTTGAGCGATGCCGAGGCGCGGCAACGCAAGGAGCTGCTCACCGCCACGGAGAGCTTCGACGGCAAGCTCGCGGCGGTCGAGTCGCGGCTGGTCTCGGCATCACTGCGCGACAGCGACGACAAGTACTTCGTCGAGGCGGACGGCGCCTATCTCGACCTCATCTGGCTCAATGCCGAGGTTGGCACGGGCGGCGGCGACGTCGCCGGCGGCGCCGACTTCGCCCCGACCGAGGCGCAGCTCGAGAACCTCAGGAGCCTCGAGGGCGAGGTGGCGGCCGCGGACGCGGACTACCAGTCACTCCTCAAGCAGGACCTGCCGCCGCTGGATGAGGCCCTGGAAAAGGCGAGCCTCACGCCGCTGCCCTGAGTCGCGCTCAGCGTGCGCGCGGCGCGCGCGCATAGTCGTACCACACGCCGGTGCGCGGGTTGAGGATGCGGAAGGAGCCGTCGCGGCTCGCCACCAGCTTGATCCACCAGGCGCTGCGCTCGTCGAGGTTGGCGACGTAGCCGTCGGGGAAGTTGCTTTCCGCCGCCTCGGCGGACAGGTGCAGCTGCCACACGTCCTCGAGTCCCGGCACGCCGTGCAGCAGCTGGTAGGTGGCACGCGCCCCGCCCTTGCTGACGCCGTTGTTCATGATCGCCACCCGTGGCCTGAAGGCCGCGAACGTCGCCGGGTCGGCCGCGTCGGGGCCGCCGTGATGCGCCACCAGGTACACGTCCACCGGCCCGATGAGATCGCGCGGGCAGGCGAGCGCGAACAGCGGCTCACCCGTCAGATCGCCGACGTCGAGAAAGCGGAAAGCTCCGTAACGGATGAGGACGCCGGTCGAGCGTGGATTCTCGTAGGGATCGCGCGGCGCGCCGGCCTGCCCCTGGCAGAGCCTGTTTCTGCCGCCGGCGCCCGGCAGAGGCGCCGCGAGCGTCGCGCCGCCGCTGCTGACGACGGTCGCCTCGATGCCGCTCAGCGGCAGACGCTCGCCGGGGCGCGGCTCGAGGTGCGCGGCGGCGGTGGCGCGCACCTTCTCATAGGCGGCAAAGGCGGCCGGGGCGTCGGGGACGTTGCTCGCCGTCTGCGGGCTCGGCGCCCCATGGTCGATGAAGACGCCGATCGGCATGAGCTGCGCGAGCTCGCTGACGCCGCCGTCGTGATCGGGATGGAAGTGCGTGATGAGGAGGTAATCGATGCGGGCGACTCCGGCGTCGCGCGCCGCGGCCACGATGCGGTTCGCATCGCGCGCGGCGTGCGGGTCGCCCGGCCGGAAGACGGCGGAGCCGTCGCCCGCCCAGCCGGTGTCGATCAGGAGCGACTGCCTGTCGGGCGTCACGACCAGCGTGGACTGCCCGCCCTCGACGTCGATGAAGTAGATCTCGAGGCCCGCACGCTCCGCCGCGCAGGCGCCGGCGCTCGCGGCCAGCGCGCCGAGGGCGATGAGCAGCCGCCAGGTCCGGCGAAGGCGTGTGCAGCGGTCGTGCATGGTAATTGAATGATATCGGACACGGCCGAGCCGTTCATTTGCCTCGATCCGGCGAGCGCGCGCGGAGCGGCGGGCGTCGCGATACGGCACGCCCGTCACAATACACCGGTTATGATGGGGACTTAGCGCCTGCAAGATTCCACTAAGCCGCCCGCGTGAACCCGATCGCTGCAACCTGGCCGCTGCTGCTCGGCATGGGCATCCTCATGCTGGGTGCCGGGCTGCAGAGCACCCTGCTCGGCGTGCGCGCCACGATCGAGGGGTTTCCGACCTCGGTCACCGGCATCATCATGTCGTGTTATTACGCCGGCTACCTGGTCGGCACGCGGCTCGCCCCGCAGCTGCTGCGGCGCGTCGGGCCGGTGCGCGTGTTCGCCACGCTGGCGGCGCTCGCGTCGGTGGCGGTGCTGGTGCACGGCTCGTGGGTGCATCCGGGCCCGTGGGCGCTGATGCGCCTGCTCTCGGGGATCTGCTTCGCGGGCATCTACGTGGTGGCGGAGAGCTGGCTCAATCACCGCGCCTCGAGCACCAACCGCGGGCAGCTGCTCGCCATCTACATGCTGGTGCTTTACGTCGGCCTCGGCGCCGCGCAGTTCCTGCTGGTGCTCTCCAGTCCCCAGTCGGCGCAGCCCTTCATGCTGGTGTCGGCGCTCATCTCGGTGGCGATGGTGCCGATCGTCGCCTCCGCGCAGGAGGTGGCGGCTCCCGCCGTGCCGCTGCGGGTGCGCTTCCGCGACCTGTACCGCAATTCGCCGGTCGGCGTGGTGGCGGTCGCCATCTCGGGCATGATCTCCTCGATCGTCTTCTCCATGGGGCCGGTCTACGCACGGCTGTCGGGATTCGGCACCACCGGCGTGGCGGAGTTCATGGCGGTGAGCATCCTGTCCGCGGTGCTCACGCAGTACCCGGTCGGCCGGCTCTCGGACCGCATGGACCGGCGCACCATGATCGCCACCATGTGCCTGCTCGCCACGCTGGTGGCGGTGAGCATCGAGGTGTTCGGTCCGCTGCCGCGGCTGCTGTTCCTGGCGCTGGCGGCGCTGTACTCCGGGGCGGCGCTGACGCTCTATTCGCTGTCGGTCTCGCACGTCAACGACAAGCTCGAGCCGGCGCAGATGGTCGCGGCGAGCAGTGCGCTGCTGCTCATCAACGGTACGGCCGCCGCCTTCGGCCCGGTGATCACCGGCGCGCTGATGACCGCGTTCGGCCCGCGGGCTTACTTCGGCACACTCGGCACGCTCGCCTGCGCGCTCATGCTGTTCGACCTGTGGCGCAAGTTGCAGCGCAGCCCCGTGCCGCGCAGTCACAAGGGCCAGTTCATCGACACGCGCGAGCTCGTGGCCTTCGCGGGCCTGAATCCGACGCCGATGGCGGGCGCGGAGCCGCTGGAGATTCCAGCGGCGCGCGCGGCAGGCAGGAGTCGGCCCCACGGCGACGGGTGACTAGGAGCGGGTAGCTCCTGCGCGCGCGAGCTCGAGCGCGTCGTCTGCGAATCTGCGCAGCAGCCGCGCCAGCGCCGCGACCTCGTTGCGGTTCCAGTCGGCCAGCAGGGCGCTCATCAGCTGCTCGCGGGCCAGGTCCAGGGCACGGGTCATCGCCCTGCCCTTGCTGGTGATCGCGACCTCCGTCACGCGCGCGTCCGCGGCGGCGGTCCGGCGCTCTACCAGCCCCAGGCTCCCGAGCTTCGAGATCTGTCGACTGACCGTCGAATAGTCGCGTCCGCAGAGCCCGGCGAGCTCCCCGATTGCCAGCGGCCCGCGGTGCGCCACCCGCACCAGCAGCGGAAACAGCGCCCGGTCGAGCTCGACCCCTGCCGCCGCGATGAGCGCGGCGTCGGGCTGCGGCTGATTGAGAAGCCCGGTCAGATCGAGCAGCGCCTCACGCAGCTGCAGCAGATCGCGCTTCATGGTTTGGCGGCTGCCGTCATTTATGTGTATTATACACATATTTAGCGAAAGGACCGACAAATGAAGGCAGCACTCGTGCTCGAGGCGGGCAAGGCGCCGGTATACGGGGACTTCCCCGATCCCGTGCCCGTGCCCGGCGGGCAGATCATCCGTGTCGCGGCCTGCTCGCTCAGCCACGTCACGCGCAGCCGGGCTTCCGGAAGCCATTACAGCTCGCAGCACGCCCTGCCCTTCGTGCCCGGCATCGACGGAACGGGCGTCACCTCAACGGGCGAGCGTGTCTACTTCGTTCTGCCGCAGCACCCGTACGGCGGCATGGCCGAGCTGTGCCTGGTGGAGGAGCGGCACTGCATCGCGCTGCCGGACGGACTCGACCCGCAGCTGGCGGCGGCGATCGCCATCCCCGGCATGTCGTCGTGGGCCGCGCTGGTGGAGCGCGCGCGGCTGAGGACCGGCGAGACGGTGCTGGTCAACGGCGCCACCGGCACTTCCGGCCGGCTCGCCATCCAGGTCGCGCGCCATCTCGGAGCCGGCAGGGTCATCGCGACCGGGCGCCGGCCGGGGGAGGAGCTGCGCGCGCTCGGAGCCGACGTCCTCGTGCAGCTGACGGAAGACCGCGACGCGCTCGAAGAGACCTTCAGAAAGGTGTTTCACGACGGCGTCGACATCGTCCTCGACTACCTGTGGGGCCCGAGCGCCGAGACACTGATCGTCGCCGCCGCCAAGGCAGGCGCGGAAGGCGTGCCGATCCGCTACGTCGAGATCGGCTCGATCGGCGGGCGGGACATCACCCTGCCGGGCGCTGCGCTGCGCTCGAGCTCGCTGCAGCTCATGGGCAGCGGCATGGCGAGCGTCGCGCTTGCCGGCCTGCTGCAGGCGGTCGCGGGCGTGCTGCAGGCGGCTCCGTCCGCGGGATTCAGCGCGGCCATCAAGGCCGTGCCGCTCGCCGACATCGGCCGCGCCTGGGCAGCGGCTGATTCGGGATCGCGGCTCGTGCTGGTGCCCTGAGGGACGCCCGCAGCGCGCCTCGCCCGCGCGGGCAGCCGGTCGGCGCCATGAGCCGCCGGGCGCACCGGCATCTCAGCTGGCGAGCTTCCTGAAGGCCTCGAGCACCGCCGGTCCGTTGAAGGGCTTGACGATCCAGCCCTTGACGCCCGCCGCCTTGCCGCGCTCCTTCATGTTGGGGCTGCTCTCGGTGGTCAGCATGATGAGATTCACCGCCTTGTTGTTGAGCTCGCCGCGGATCTTCTCCACCATCGTCAGCCCGTCCATGTTGGGCATGTTCACGTCGCACACCACCAGCCTGATGGCCGGATCGGCCTGCAGCTTCGACAGGCCGTCCTTGCCGTCGACCGCGGTTGCAACGTTGAGCCCCGCATTACGCAGAAAGGCGGAGACTTCGTCGCGCACGGTGCTCGAGTCATCCACCACGAGAATCTGTGCCATGGGATTACTTCCTTGAGGTGATTTCAAAAGAGCTCGAGCGCGCCGGAATCGACCAGCCCGGATGCGCCCTGCTGGATCTCGCGGAACTGCTCCGGCGCCCAGCTCAGATTGAAGACAAAGCGCGCGTACATCGTCACCGCGCCCCCAGCGACCGGATCGAACAGATTGAACCTGAAGCACAATTGCGGATTCTCGGTGCCGAAGGAGATGTACTTGTGCAGGTGGTTGACGATCAGCGGCACCTGCACCTGCTTGGCGAGCCGCGCGCCGTCGTCGCTCATGTAGCGATTCTTGAATCCGCCCCAGATGAGGTTGGTGATCTCGCTCAGCAGGTCGTTGACGTTGCGAAAGCCGACGCCGGCGTCGCCGCTGCGCTGCCGCGAGAGCAGGCGCATGAATGGCGCCTCCTCGGTCTGCAGCATCATGTAGCCGCGGCACCAGGCGCTCTCGAGCGGTATCAGCGAAAACAGCTCGCCGAAGATCACCCGGTCGCGGACGATGTACGGCGTGTCCATCGACACCGTGAGCGGACTGCACTGCGTGCGCAGCACCGCTGCGCCGATCTCGGCGATGCCGCGCAGCAGCGCGTTCGGGTACAGCAGGCAGAAGATGTACTCGGCAATCACCGCGCGCAGCCCGCTCATCTCGCTCGCCACATAGGCGGCACAGAAGCTGCCGCGCACCGCCTCCGGGAGATCGGCGAGCGTGGCGCGGGCGTTGCGTCTGAGGATGATCGGCAGCTCGGGTCGCGCGGCGTGGATCTCCGCGGCGATGCTGGCGGTCTGCTCCGGCGTGCCGCCGTAGTCCTCGGAACAGAGGATGCCGCCCAGATCGATGTTGGTGCGCAGCACCGCCATCTCGGCGCCACGGCGTACCTTGAGCGGCACGAGGTTGTTGTGCTCGCAGAAACTCCGGATCTGCGGCAGATGCTCTGCGCTGTTGTCGAGGACCAATACCTTGCTGACAGGATTGGCGCTGCTGACAGGGTTGGCGTTCATGGGGGTCTCGCTTGCGCTCGGGGTGCTCACAAGAGCTCGAGCTCGCCGCCCGCCTGGGCGGCTTCCCTGACGGGCGGGTCGAACTCGAGCGGGCGCTCGCAGCACACGGCCAGCGTCGCCTTGACGCGCGCCGTGCCCTGAATGGTGATGTCGTAGCTCGAGAGCATGCGCGGATTCAGGTCGCGCAGGTGCCGGGCGCACTGCCACTCGAGCAGATAGGGGATCGACATGCCGATGTGCGGGAACTGCGCATAGAGCTCGCGCCCCAGCGCGCCGCAGCACATGTTGGCGAACTCGGAGAAGGTCTCATCCAGCGTCTTGCCGGCGGCGCCCGCGGTGTAGTAGTGGCGGGTCGGTTCGCCGTCGGCCACCTGGAACATGGTGATCAGGCGAAAGGTGAACGAGGAGATCGTCATCAGGAGAATCCCGCCGCCGCACTTCGACTCGGCCCAGGCGGCGCTCGCGGGCGCGATCGCGCACTGATCGCCGGCCTGGCGCACCAGCGTGGCGTGCGCCGCGCGCAGGAAGGCGTCCGAGAGATTCCTGACTGTGCGATCGCTCAGCACGGCAGGCTCTAGCGGGTGAGGCGGCTGACGGAGGCTCCGAGGCCGCTGACCGCCGCCATCATCATCTTGCCGCCCGCCTGGATGTCCTGGAAGGTCGCGGCGGTCAGCAGGTTGCTCTTGTGCAGCCCGTCGCGCAGCTCCGCGGCCAGCTTCTGCGCCTGTACGGCGAGACTGCGCACCTCGGCCGCCACGACCACGAAGCCGCGCGCCGCCTCGCCGGCGCGCGCCGCCTCGATCGCGGCGTTGAGCGACACCATGATGAGACCGCGCGCCACGGCCATCAGGTCCTCGCCCTTGCCGTGCAGGCTGCGATTGCAGCCGGTGAGGCCGATCATGTCCTGGTGCCAGCGCTCGAAAGCCTCGGCCAGGCTCTTGAGCTCCGCGACCTCCGCGGCCAGCGCCGCGGCCTTGCCGGAGAGGCCCGCCTGGCCGTCGGCGACACTCGTGTCAGTGTCCATGGCGCTGCCTGCTCAGGCGGCAACCGCCCGGCTGTGCGCACAGGCTGCCGATGCCGCCTCGATCACGAACTCAAACGGCGCGTAGCCGAAGTCGGTGCCGGAGCCCTTGAGCTCGATGCGGATGGTGGCACCCTGCTGCCTGAGGAAGGTCCGGACGGCGTCCATGCCGACACCGCGGCCCGAGACCTGGGTGACCGCCTCGGCGGTCGAGAGACCGGAGCGGAAGATGAGATCGGCCACCTGCTCGCGCGTCGGTCGCTGCGCGGCGTCGAACAGGCCGGCGGCGAGCCCCTTCTCGTAGAGGCGCTGCAGCGGCAGACCGCGGCCGTCGTCGCCGATGCGCAGCTCCACCGTGCCCGCCTGCTGCGCGCAGGCAAAGCGCACGCGCCCCTGTTCGGGCTTGTGCGCCGCGCGCCGCTCCGCGGGCGACTCGATGCCGTGATCGAGGGAATTGCGCACGATGTGCACGAAGGAGCTCTTGAGGGCTTCGGCGAACTGATTGTTGAAGCCGAACTCGCCGTGGACGATGTCCACCGCGGGCGCCGGCTTCTTCAGCTCCGCCGCCAGCGAGGCGAGCGCATCGACCGAGCCTGAAACCAGGCGCTCGAGCGAGATCAGACCGAGCACATCCACCGCCTGGCGCAGGCGCGCCATCTCCGGCCCGGGGTGCGCGGCGGCCAGCGACGCCGTCATGGCACGCAGCCTGGCGAGCTCGTCGTTGCCGACGAAACTGCCACGCGCGGTCAGCAGCTCCGCGGCCCGGCCCTTGCGGCCGAGCTTGTCCTCATTGACCGCGACGAAGCGCGCGACCGCCGCCTCGACCGCCTTGAGCTCGGCGAGCATCAGCTCCGCATCCCAGCCCGCGTCCGGATTCTTGCGCAGCTGATCGTAGGTCTGCTCGGCCTGGTGGGCGGCGTTGGTGATCTGGCTGAACTCGAAGGTGCGCGCATTGCCCTTGATGGTGTGCATGTTGCGGAACAGCGCCGCGACCGCCTCCGCATCGCGCCCGTGCGGGCGCCCGATGAGCGCGCGGTTGGCGCCGATGAAGCCGCGCGCCGAGTCGATGAGGTCGTTGAACTTGCCGGCCGGGATGCGAATGATCTTGGCGATGATGTCGAGCTCCTCCTTCTGCTTGGCGGAGGCAAGTTCCAGCTCGCGCAGCTGGGTGACGTCCTGGGTTATCAGCAGCACCTTCTCGACGGTGCCGCTCTCCTGGTTGACGATCGGGCTCCAGTCGAGCTGCACGATCTTCTGCGAGCCATCCTCGTTGCTGAGGTTCATCTCGCGCGCCAGCAGGTGACTGTTGAAGTCGAACATCATGGGCTCTTCGCCCAGGATCGCCGCCATCGCGGCGTGCACCTGGTCGCGCGCGTCGACGCCGAGGCTCGAGCGGCTGAACAGGCTCTCGATCAGATCCTTGTTGGCGAGATCGTCGATGCAGAAGATGGTGCGCAGGTAGTTGGAATATTCCGGGTGGATGCGGTTGCCCGGGATGACCGTCGAGACGCCCAGCTTCATGTTCTGCAGCATGGCGTTGATGTCGGAGGTCTTCTGACTGAGCTGCGCGGTGCGCTCCGCGACGCGCTTCTCGAGCGTCGCGTTCTGCTCGGCAATGACGCCCATCATGGCGACGTTCCTGCGGATCACGAACACCAGCACGGCCATGAAGCCGAGGTTCATGACCCCGAGCGCCAGCCCCATCCACAGCCGCACGGTGGCATCGCGCTGCGAGCTGGCAAGCGTGGCTACGAACTCACCGTAGCTCGACTTGCGGAAGGCGGCCGCGCTCTTGCGCAGATCCTCGAGCGCAGCGTTCATGCCGGCGGCGAGCGCCGCGGGATCGCCGCTCTGGTCCAGAAAGCCGGTCGAGGCGGCGCCGGCGAGCTGCTGATACCTGGCGAGCTGCGCGCGCAGCGCGGCGACCTCGGCGTCGCGGCCCGGGTAGAGCTTGCGGACCTCGTCGAAGGCCTGGTCGGCCTGGCCGCCCATCTCGCCCGCCTTGCCGATCAGGTCGCGGTCGCCCGCCACCACCACCTGGATGTACAGCTCTTCCATCTTGTCGACGCGCACGATGTTCGCGTCGAGGCGCTGCAGCACCGGGAAGTACAGATCCCTGATGGCCGCCAGCTGTGCGCTGCTCTGCAGCTCCTTGCGGATGCTGTAGGCGCTGAAGGCCATGAATACGGCGATCGCCACGCCGACCAGCGCGAAGACCTTGGTGATCGACTGGGAATTTCCGCGCGGCGTCGCGCCGGCGACTGTTGCTGTTGCCATCTGCTGTGTGCTCTTCCTTGAGTTGCGCGCGCCCGGAGCCTGGCGGCTCCGGACACGCGACCCACCTGCCGATCGTCGGCGGGCGGGAACGACTACTTGAGGTCGAGAAGGACCTTGACCGAGCCGTCGACCGCGCCCTTCTCGACATAGCCGATCGTCTTGGCATCGGCCGCCACCGCCTTCTTGACCGCGGCGGAATCCGGCAGCTCCTTCGGCGGCTGCGCCTTGCCGGTGAAGATCAGGCGCGACCAGGTGGCCTTCACCTGCGAGAGGTCATGGCCGGAGACCTGCTGATAAAAGGCAGCCTTGATGGGAGCCGCGGCCGGCTGATCGAGCAGCTTCATCCCCTGGCTCTTGCCGAGGTACAGGTCGGAAACCTGCTCCTTGGTGAGCGGCGAGGAAGCCGCGTTGCCGATCACCACCAGGTCGTCGGCGTGGGCCGCAGCGGCGAGCAGCAGCTGGCCGAGGGCGACGATATAAAGGGTCTTCTTCATGATTGCCTACTCAGAAAATGAAGTCGACAGTGACACTGAACACGTTGACCGAGCCACTGGGAGTGGCCGGCAGCAGCCCGAGCGGTGAGTTGATGAACGCGAAGCTCACCCCGCCGGTGCCCTCGGGATTCACGTGCTCGGCCTGGAACTTGATGTCGGCGGACTTGAAGGCATCCCAGCGCACGCCGACGGCGGCGGTGCTTTGGTCGTCGGACAGCGTCCCCGATGCCGTATAGCCGTCAGCATGATCCTTGACCGTTTTGGCGAAGCTCAGGTACGGCGCCAGCGTGCCGAAGCGATAGCCGCCCAGCACGTACCAGCCGGTGGCATTGACGGTGCCGGGGTAGTTCTGGCTGTAGCGCTTGACCCACTCCGCCTGGGCGATGATGTTGTCGTGGTCCACCAGCGCGCCGAAGCCCTCGAAGCTGTAGATGTCCTCGACGTAGTAGTTATAGGGAACGTAGGCCGTGACGTTGCCGAGCGGCGTCGGAATCGGCCCGACGGGGATGTTCTCGATCAGGATGTTGCCGTCGACGTGCGCCTGCGCGTAGCCGGCGCGCAGCGTCACCCACTGCGTGTCCCACTTGAGCTCGCCGCCGCGGGCATCGTTACCGTTCATCTGACCGTAGCGTTGCGTCCAGATGACGGTGTCGCCCGCATAGGCGGTGAGACTGAGGTGCGTGCCGGCGACCGGCAGCGAGTAGCTCAGCTCGGCGCCGTTGAGCTCCTTGAGGTTGGAGAGCGCATAGACTTCCTGCGGTGGGCGCAGCCAGACGTTGGCGTAACCCACGTCGAGCGAGTCGGAGATCGCGAAAATCGGCATCTCCACGCGCCCGAGCTTGAGCGACAGGCTGTCGAGGGGGTCGAGCTTGAGGTACGCCCAGGGCACGACGCCGGTGAGCGCGTCCTTGGTGTACTCCGCCTGCGCGGTCGCCGCGAGCCAGGAAGTGAAACGCGCCGTGGCCTGCACGCCCAGGTTCGAGTCGACGTTCTCGGCGGGCGACTTGGTCGCGCCGCTCGATTCGTTGCCGCGGATGAACTGCGCGGAGTCGGTCGACGTGACCACGGTGCCGGCGGTGCCGTAGCCGGTAAGACTGAAATCGATGTTGGAGAGCAGACTACCCGCATCCTGTGCGTGGGCCGGGACCTGTGTCATGGCTGACAGCAGGGCACCGATAGCGATGACCTTCCTCATTGGTTCCTCTTTGCAGTTCCGTTGCCAGGTGTGGCGCGGAGCAGACTCCTGTCGGGCGCCACAAACTGTCGCGCATTAGACAGAGCCGCGCAGACCGCGCGACGTGACGGCGTTCAAGTTCGCCTGCGGGGAAAACCGGATGCGGACCGAAAGTGTGAGTACTCGCGCAGAACGCGCTCGCGGCGCTCAAGAATTTCCAACACGCGGCGCGCGCAGCTTGCCGCTCAGCGCCGGCTGTTGACTGCGGCGCAAGAACCTGAGCAAACAGACGCTTGCGCGCGGCGCCGGCAGTGCCGCGCGCGGATCGCGCGCCGCGCCGCGAGCTCAGTTGCCGGTGGCGTTGGGCTTGCGCCAGGCGCGCTCGAACGGCAGCCGCCAGGTATGCGGCGCGATCAGCTGGTGGATCGCGTTGGGTCCCCACGAGCCCGGCGCATAGGGCCGCACCGGCGGCGGCGCCTCGAGCAGCGGCGTGGACACTTCCCACAGGCGCTCGATGCCTTCGGCACTGGTGAACAGCGTATGGTCGCCGCGCATGGCATCGAGGACCAGCCGCTCGTAAGCCTCGAGCACTTCACCGGCGAGCCCGGTGTCGTGCATGGCGAACTGCAGGCTGAGCTTGTCGAGCCGCATTCCCGGGCCGGGACGCTTGCCGTAGAAGGACAGCGACATCTTCGAGGCGTCGGCGAGATCGAAGGTCAGATGGTCGGGGCCCTGGGCGCCGACCCCCGAGTCGGGCGGAAACATGCTGCGCGGCGGCTCGCGAAAAGCGATCGAGATGATGCGCTGCCCCTCCGCAAGGCGCTTACCCGTGCGCAGATAGAAGGGCACGCCCGCCCAGCGCCAGTTGTCGATCGAGCATTTGAGCGCGATGAAAGTCTCGGTCTCCGACTCGGGATCGACACCCGGCTCCTGGCGGTAGCCGGAAAACTGGCCGCGCACCACGTCGCTGGGCTTGACCGGCAGCATGCTGCGGAAAACCTTGTTCTTCTCCTCGGTGATCGAAACCGGCTCGAGAGCCGTGGGCGGCTCCATGGCCATGAAGGCCAGTATCTGGAACAGATGGGTCACCACCATGTCGCGGTAGGCGCCGATCGTCTCGTAGAAGGCCGCGCGCTTGCCGATATCGAGCGTTTCGGGCACGTCGATCTGCACGTGGTCGATGAAGTTGCGGTTCCAGATGGGCTCGAACAGCCCGTTGGCGAAGCGGAACGCGAGGATGTTCTGGGCCGGCTCCTTGCCGAGGAAGTGATCGATGCGGAAGATCTGCTGCTCCTCGAACACCTCGTGCAGACGCGCGTTCAGCTCCACCGCGCTCTTCAGGTCCACCCCGAAGGGCTTCTCCATCACGATGCGCGCCCGCTCGACCAGACCGCCCTCGCCGAGCATGCGCACCGCCGACAGCGCCGCGCTCGGCGGCACGCTCAGGTAGTGCAGGCGGCGGGTCTCGGCGCCGGCGAAGGACTTCTCGGCCCGCTCGAAGGCCGCCTTGAGCGCGCCGGTGCCGGCGCTCAGCGAAACGTAATCGAGATTGCCGGCGAACACGCTCCAGGCCTCATCGCTCACCTTGCGCGTGGCGTGCTCCCTGAGCGCCGCGCGCACCAGCTCGCGAAAGGCATCCGGCGTCAGCTCATCGAGCGACACGCCGATGATGCGGCAGCCGGGAATGAACCCCGAGCTCGACAGATGAAACAGCCCGGGAAGCAGCCGCCGCCGTGCCAGGTCGCCGGTGGCGCCGACCAGCGCGATGACCTGCGGATATTTCGGGCCGACGCCCGCGGGTATCTTCGACACGTCCGTGACGCCTTCGCAATGCCTCGGGAGCTACCAGTTCAGATCAGCCACCAGTCCCGCATAGACCTCGATCCCGTCCCACAGATTACCGAGGCGCAGGTTCTCGTTCTCGGCGTGCTGATTGTCGTCGTAGTTGGCGATGCTGACCCCAACCATCGGCACCCGCAACTGACCGACGATATCGGCCATGCCGGAGCTCGCCCCGACGATCGGCAGCTCGATCGGCTGATAGCCGACCACCCGCCCGATCGCGGCGACCACCGCCTTCGAAGCCGGCAGGTCGAGCGGCGTCTTGGTCGCGGTTGCGCCACCCTTGTCCCAGAGGATCTTGATGATCCTGGGGTGTGCGAGACGCGTCTCGAGGTCCGGATCGCTCCCTACGATGAACCAGCCCTGGGCCGCGAGATAGGACTCGAGCAGCTCGCGCGTGTGCTGCGGCGTCTCGCCGGGTGCCAGGCGGAAATCGAGCGAGGCATCGGCGTGAGTCGCGATCGCATTCGCGGCCGAGGGACCCTCGTCGCCGACGTGGATGGCGCGCACGTTGAGCGTCGGCTGCAGGTAACCGTCGGCAAGCCGCGCCGGACCGACGTTGCGCGCGAGTCCAAGTGCGCGCTTCAGGTCGCCCTCCACCGGCGGCATGGCGGCGAGCGCCGCGCGGTCGGCCGCCGAGACCGGGGCGACGTCGTCGTAAAAATGCGGGATCAGGATGTGGCCATCCTCGTCGCGCAGGCTGGCGATGAGCTCGGCGATCATCACCGCCGGACTCGGCGCCCAACTGCCGTAGTGGCCGTCGTGCAGCGGCCGGGTTGCACCATAGACGGTGACGGCGAGGCTGGCGATGCCGCGATTGCCGAAGTTGACCATCTGCCGGCCACTCTGGTGCATGGGGCCGTCGCCCATGATGAGCAGGTCGGCCTTGAGAAGGTCGAGGTTCCTCGCCACCAGGGCCGCGAAATGCGGCGATCCCTGCTCTTCCTCGCCCTCATAGAGGAGCTTGATGTTCACCGAGGGGCGAATGCCGCTCGCCTTGAGCGCATCGAGCGCCGACAGCATGGCCTGGATCGTCGCCTTGTCGTCCCCGGCGGCACGGGCGAACAGCCGCCAATCGGGGTTGAGCGGCGGCGTGGCATGCCGCCAGTCGATTGGAATCGCCTCGGGCAGCGCGCTGCGCATCGCCGGCTCAAACGGCGAGCTGATCCAGCCCTTCTGGCCGACCGGCTGGCCGTCGTAGTGTGCGTAGTAGATCACCGTGCGTCGCGCGCCGGGAACGTGCAGCTCGGCGAACACCGAGGCCGGCGTCCCCGGCTCGGCCCGCAGCTGCCGCGTCGCGAAGCCGCGCGCGCGCAACAGGCCCTCGATGTAGTCCGCGTTGCGGTCCACGTCCGCGACGTTGGTTGCGACATCGGGCATCGAGAGCAGCGCGACGAAGTCG
>JASHVF010000260.1 GCA_030039615.1 Gammaproteobacteria bacterium
TCGCACTCGAGCGCCTCGCGCCGCAGCTCGCTGAAGCTCGTCACCGAGAGCACGTCGGCCGGGATGCCGTAGTCCTCCTCGAGGAGCTTCGCGGCCGCGAGGCACTCGCGCAGGATGGTGCCCGAGCCGAGCAGCGTCGCGCGCACTTTGCCGCGGCCGCCGATCTGCAGCAGGTAGGCGCCGTTGAGGATGCCCTGCTCGACTCCCGGGGGCATCGACGGCTGCGCGTAGTTCTCGTTCATCACCGTGAGGTAATAGAAGATGCTCTGCTGCTCGGCGTACATGCGCCGCAGGCCGTCGTGGATGATGACGGCGAGCTCGTAGGCGTACGCCGGGTCGTAGGCGATGCAGTTGGGAACGGTGGTCGCGACCAGCTGGCTATGGCCGTCCTGGTGCTGCAGACCCTCGCCCGCGAGCGTGGTGCGCCCGGCGGTGGCGCCGAGCAGGAAGCCGCGCGCCTGGATGTCGCCCCCCGCCCAGATGAAGTCCCCGACCCGCTGGAAACCGAACATCGAATAGAAGATATAGAACGGCACCATGTTGATGCCGTGGTTGCTGTAAGAGGTGCCGGCGGCGATCCATGAGCACAGCGAGCCGGCCTCGTTGATGCCCTCCTCGATCATCTGCCCCTTCTTGTCCTCGCGGTAGGACATGAGGGTCTCGGCATCCACGGGCGTGTACAGCTGGCCCACCGATGAATAGATGCCGATCTGGCGGAACAGCCCTTCCATGCCGAAGGTGCGCGCCTCGTCGGGCACGATCGGCACGATGTTGCGGCCGATGTTCTTGTCCTTCAGCAGGATGGTGAGGATGCGCACGAACGCCATGGTGGTCGAGACCTCGCGCTCGCCGGTGCCCTCGAGGATCGAGGCGAAGGCCTCGAGCGGCGGGATGACGAGCGGCGGCGCCTGGTGGCGCCGCTGCGGCAGGTAGCCGCCGAGGGCGCTGCGCCGCTCGTGCAGGTAGAGCGCCTCTTCCGAGCTCGCCTCGGGCTTGCGGAAGGCGGGGTTGGCGATCTCCTCGTCCGTCACCGGAATGTTGAAGCGCTCGCGGATACCGCGCAGGTCCTCGGTGGTGAGCTTCTTCTGCTGGTGCGCCACCATCTGTCCCTCGGCGGCCTGGCCGAGACCGAAGCCCTTGACGGTCTTGGCGAGGATCACGGTCGGCTGACCCCTGGTCCGCATCGCCGCATCGTAGGCGGCATACACCTTGACCGGGTCGTGGCCGCCGCGGTTCAGGTGCCAGATCTCGTCGTCCGACATGTTGGCGACCATCGCCTTTAGCTCGGGGAATTTGCCGAAAAAATGCTCGCGCGTGTAGGCGCCGCCCTTGGCCTTGAAGTTCTGGTATTCGCCGTCGACGCTCTCCTCCATCACGCGCCGCAGCAGCCCCTTGGTATCGCGCGCCAGCAGCGGATCCCAGCGCGAGCCCCACAGCACCTTGATGACGTTCCAGCCGGCGCCGAGGAAGGCCGCCTCGAGCTCCTGGATGATCTTGCCGTTGCCGCGCACCGGTCCGTCGAGGCGCTGCAGGTTGCAGTTTATGACGAACACCAGGTTGTCGAGGCCCTCGCGCACCGGCATGGTGAGCGCGCCCATCGCCTCGGGCTCGTCCATCTCGCCGTCGCCGAGGAACGCCCACACCTTCTGGTCGGAGGGCTTCACCAGTCCGCGGTGCTCGAGGTAGCGGGTGAAGCGCGCCTGGAAGATCGCCATCATCGGGCCTAAGCCCATCGACACCGTCGGGAACTGCCAGAAGTCCGGCATCAGCCACGGGTGCGGATAGGAGGAAAGCCCGAGACCGCGCCCGCCCGCCTCCTGGCGGAAGTGGCGCAGCAGCTCCTCGGACAGGCGTCCCTCGAGGAAGGCGCGCGCATAGATGCCGGGCGAGGAATGCCCCTGGATGAACACCATGTCGCCCGGGTGCTGCTCGGAGGGCGCGCGCCAGAAGTGGTTGAAACCGACCTCGTAGAGCGTCGCCGAGGAGGCGTAGCTCGCGAGGTGCCCGCCGTACTCGGAAGAGATGCGGTTGGCGAGCAGCACCATCACCAGCGCGTTCCAGCGGATGTAGGCCTCGATGCGGCGCTCGAGCGCGCGATTGCCGGGATACTCGGGCTCGCGCCCGGCGGCGATGGTGTTGACGTAGGCGGTGTTGGGCTTGAAGGGCAGGTAGGCGCCGTTGCGGCGCGTGTAGTCGATGAGCCGTTCGAGCAGGTAGTGCGCGCGCTCGGGGCCGTGGGTCTTCAGCACCGAGTCGATGGACTCGAGCCACTCCCGCGTCTCGACGGGATCGAGGTCTTCGAGCTTGAGCGGTTCGGTCATGTGGTCTGCCTGGTGCGCGGTTTCCGCGGAAGCGACGCCAGGTCCGACGGCGCGGCCGCCCGTCATCGTCGCAGACGTGTCGTGCCGCGCCGCGATAGAATGAGAGAGCAATGATGGCTAGCGGCGGCAGGTAAAGCAAGTGAGCCCGAATGCATCCGCCGCGCCGTTGACACTCACCATCCGCCGTCCCGACGACTGGCACCTGCACCTGCGCGACGGGGCGGCGCTCGCCGCGGTGCTGCCCTTCACTGCGGCGCGCTTCGCGCGCGCCATCGTCATGCCGAACCTCGAGCCCGCGGTCACGACCACCGCGCAGGCGCTCGACTATCGGCGGCGCATCCTGGCCGCGCTGCCCGCGGGGCTCGCGTTCGAGCCGCTCATGACGCTCTATCTCACCGACGCCACGCCCGCCGCCGAGGTGGAGCGCGCCAGGCAAAGCGGCTGCGTGTTCGGCTTCAAGCTCTATCCGGCGGGCGCCACCACCCACTCCGAGAGCGGAGTGACCGACGTCGCGCGCCTCGAGCCGTTGTTCGCGCGCATGGCCGAGCTCGACATGGTGCTCGAGGTGCACGGCGAGGTCACCGATCCCGC
>JASHVF010000261.1 GCA_030039615.1 Gammaproteobacteria bacterium
GCGCTGATGCCCTTCAGGCTGACTCAACAGAAATACGTGCGCCTGCTCACCGGGCGGGCCGAGCAGCGCGCGGTGGAGGATTTCGTGCGCATGGAGCGCTGGATCTTCGACAGCCCGCCACAGGCCGCCGCGGCGCTCACTCAGTTCGTGCGCTGGCTCTACCAGGAGAACCGCCTGATCCGCGGCACGCTCACGCTCGGCGGACGCACCGTGGACTTGCGGAGCGTGCGCGCGCCGCTGCTCAATCTCTACGCCAGCGGCGATCACATCGTGCCGCCGGCCGCCTCGGCCGTCATGGGACAGTACGTCGGCAGCCGCGACTACACCGCCTGCGCCATCGACACCGGCCACATCGGCATGTACGTCAGCCGCAAGGCACGCGAGGAGATTCCGCAGCGGATCATCGGCTGGCTCAGGGAACGCGGCGTCGCTCAGTAGTCCCTCGTGCCGCGACTACGCCATGCCGCCGCTCACCGAGAGCACCTGGCCGGTGACGTAAGCGGCGTCCTGAGAGCTGAGGAAGGCGACCACGCCCGCGACTTCCTCGGGGAGTCCGAGGCGATTCATCGGCACCAGGCGCTCCACGGCTGCGGCGTCGAACAGGCCGTCGGTCATGGGTGTGGCGATGATCCCCGGAGCCACGGCGTTCACGGTGACGCCGCGGGTCGCCACCTCGAGCGCCAGCGCACGGGTGGCAGAGTTGAGTGCGCCCTTGGCGGCCGCGTAGTTCACCTGGCCCTTGTTGCCGATGAGCGCCGCGACCGAGGAGACGCTCACGATTCGGCCCCAGCGCGCGCGGATCATCGGCAGGAGCAGCGGCTGCGTCGCGTTGAAGAAGCCGTTGACCGAGACGTCGATCACGCGGTGCCACTGCGCCGCGCTCATCCCGGGCAGCACCGCGTCATCGTGCACGCCGGCGTTGTTGATGAGGATCTGGATGGGCCCCGCCGCGAGCGCCGCCTCGAGCGCCGCGCGCGTCGCCGCCGTGTCGGTGATGTCGAAACTGACGGCTTCGGCCGAGCCACCGGCCGCGGCGATCGCCTCGACCACCTGCGCGGCGATCTGCGTGGCGCGATGACAGTGGACGTAGACGTGGTGACCGTCGCGTGCCAGGCGGCGGCAGATCGCGCCGCCGATCGCACCGCTCCCCCCGGTCACCAGAGCGCGCTTGCCCGTGCTCATGAGTGGGTTGCGGTGCTCACGGGCTGCGTGCCGAAGGCGGCGTCGAACACGATGCTGGCGCGCCCGGAGAGCAGCTCCCGGCCGCCGCTCGCGACGCTGAACTCGTAGAGCACGGTACGCCCGTCGCCGGTGATGCGCTCGGCGGCGGCAATCAGCTCCGCCTCGAGATCGTCCAGCCGGCTCACCCTGAGCGCGACGTTGCGTACGCTCGCGAGATAGCCGACGGCGGCGCCCAGGCTGCCGCGCACGTGCGTCGATACCGTGCTGGCGAGAGGGGCGCTCGCGGCGATGAGCGCGCCGTGCACCGCCATGGCCTGCGCCGCGTACTCGATTCCGCAGGCGGCCCCGAGGCGACCGTGGGCGCGCAGCGGGTTGTCGGCGGAGCGGTGGGTGTGGCTGCGGCAGCGGATCCGTGCGGCATCCCAGGCGAGCACCTCATCGAGCAGGCACATGCGTCCCTTGTGCGGGATGTGCTGCTCGATCCACTGCCGGTCTAATGGCACGGGCTCACCGTAAGCTCGAGGCACCGATGCTCGAGATAGTCGATCAGTACGCTCCCGCCCTCGGCGCGCGCCACGCGGCGCAGCAGCGGGAGGCTGCGCGCCGCCGGCACAGCGGAGCGCAGCGCTTCGAGCCGCGGGTCGGACAGCGTTTCGGCGGGCGCCGCGCCCAACCGCGCCGTGAGGCGCGCCAGGGATCCCGGCCCGGCCGCCGGCGCGAGCAGCAGCGCCACGCCGAAGGCTGCGGGAATCGGCCGCGCACTGCGCATCGGCTCCGGGTAGTCCGCATCATAGGCAATGAGCAGCACCGGTGTCTCATCGACGCGCAGCTGCGCCAGGCATTCGATCAGCCCCGCGGCGAAGCTCGCATCGTGGGCGCAGAGCGCGTTGCAGGCGGCGCTCGAGCCGGTGGCAATTCCCCAGTAGCCCGAGGCGGCGTTGTGCACCGAGTTGTGAAAGCGGGTCGGCGAGATCTGGCGGTCGGCGCCGGCGAGCACCTGGCAGATCTCGTGACAGTTCTCGCCGTCGCCTCCCGAGGAGGAGAACACGGCCGGGAGCGCCGCGGCATCGGCCCCCGCTCGCCTCACGGCCTCGAGCCCCACGGTGAGCGCGAGCCGCACGACCCGGCCGGTGCGGCGCCGCTCGGCCGGCGGCAGGCACTCGAGCGGCGGTATCACGGTCGGGCCCGGCTCGTAGGAAGTCTCGCCCGCGAGCACGCGTTCCGCGGTCGGCCAGTCCGGCAGGCCGGGACCGAGCAGGCCCAGGCCCTCGACCCAGGCGCCAAGCGGCGCGCTCAACCCGCTCTCCCGAACACCAGGCTGCAATTGGAGCCGCCGAAACCGAACGAGTTGCTCATGACGCGCCTAAGTGGCGCGCGGCGGTTCGCGCGCAGATAGTTCACCGGCAGCACCGGGTCCGGGGCCTCAGTGTTGACACCGCCCGGCATGAGACCGTGTCGCAGCGCCAGCGCGCAGATGACCGCTTCGAGGCCGCCGGCGGCGCCGAGCGTGTGCCCGGTGGCGCCCTTGGTCGAGCTGCCCGGTACCGCGCGGCCGAGCACCGCGGCGACCGCGCGCGCTTCGGCCGCGTCATTGCTCGGCGTGCCGGTGCCGTGGAAGTTGACGTAGTCGATCGCGCCGGGGGTGAGGTGCGCCGCGGCGAGCGCCGCGCGCATGGCGTCAGCCGCGCCGCGCCCCTCGGGGTGCGGCGCCGACATGTGCCACGCATCGCTCGATTCTCCGGTGCCGAGCAGCAGTGTGGCGTCGGCGTCCAGATCGTCCGGGGCGGGCTCGAGCAGCGCGAAGGCCGCGGCCTCGCCGATCGAGAGGCCGTCGCGCCCGGCGTCGAACGGCCGGCAGGGAGCGCGCGCGACCAGCTGCAGCGAGTGAAAGCCGTAGAGCGTCGTGAGGCACAGCGAGTCGACGCCGCCCACCAGCGCTGCGTCGACCAGCCCGGCCGCGAGCGCGCGCCGCGCGGAGGCAAACACCTTGGCGCTGGAGGAACAGGCCGAGGAGATGACCGCCGCGGGCCCCTCGAGCCCGAAAGCGCGCCGCACGCAGGCCGCGAGCGAGAAGGTGTTGTGCGCGCCGCGATAGCGGAAATCGCCGGGCAGGGCGCCGCTCGCCGGGTCGCGCCCGCGGTAGGCCAGCTCGGTCTCGAGAATCCCCGAGGTGCTGGTGCCGAGCCAGACCCCGACGCGCTCTCGCCCGCGACGCACGGCGACCCCGCGCACCGCCTCATCGAAGCCGTCCTGCCGGAGACTCAGGCAGGCGAGGCGATTGTTGCGGCACTCGAACTCCGCGAGCTCCGCCGGCAGCGGCACATCGTCCACGCCCGGCACCTCGCCCACGCAGGTCTCGAGCCGTACGCTCTCGAAGCTGCAGGGAGCAAGACCTGAGCGCTGCGCGGCCAGCGCCGCGAAGGTCGCATCGAGTCCGCGGCCGAGGCAGCTGGTCGCGGTAAATGCCGTGAGCGCCAGTGGTCTCACGGGAGCCTGCCGACGAGCAGCACGTTCGCGAACGGCGTGCCCTGGCTCATCGGCAACGCCTCGACCGCGAAACCGAGACGCGCAAGTTGCACTTGCCAGTCGCTCGCCGCCCGGCAGGTGAGCCGTATGAGGCGCCGCTGCCGGGCGAGGGCCACCACGCGATCGACCAGCTTGCCCACGGTGAAGCCGAAGCCCGCCGCGGCATCGCCGACGCGCAGCAGCAGGATGCCGCGCGGGGCGAGAGCCGCGCGCGCCCGCCGCAGCACCGCCTCCTGGGAGGAACTGTCGATGAAGTGCAGCACGTCCAGTATGACGATCGCATCGACCGAGCCGTAGTCTACGTGACGGATGTCGCCCTGCACGATCTGCGCCCGCTCGCCGAGCGCGACGCGTGCGCGCGCCACCTCGCGCGGGTTGATCTCGACGCCGGTGAGTTGCGCGGGCGCGGCCGCCGGCGGCCAGTCACCCGGCCAGCGCCCCTCGAGATGCGCCGCGCGCGCCGCCAGCAGCCAGGCGGCGAGCAATCCCTGCCCGCAGCCGAGGTCGAGGATCCGCGCGCGGCCGGCGAGCAGGCCGTGCGAGAGGATCGCCGCGAAGGCCGGATCGCCGGCGAGCTTGCCGCGTGCGAAGTGCCAGGCGAAACGCCCGGCGGCACGATACGGGGCGCTGGCGGCATCGACCAGGGCTGCGATCGCCGGATCGCCGCTCATCGTGCCGCATCGCGCAACGTCACGGCTGCGAGGCCCGCGGCGCGCACCGCGGCGAGCAGCGGCGGCAGCACCGCGAGAATCACCGGCGTGCCGCTCGCGGTGCGCCCCGCATGGCCGTCGTGCAGCAGCAGGATGTCGCCGCCTGCGAGCTCGCGGGCGAGCCGCGCCAACACCCGCTCGGGGTCCGTGGCGACGGTGTCGAAGCCGCGCCGTGTCCAGCTGACGAGCGTGAGGCCCGCGCGCGCGAGCTCGGGCTCGAGGAACGGGTTGCGCAGTCCCGCGGGCGCACGGAAGAAGCGCGGCGCCACGCCCGTCGCGAACCGGATCGACTCCTGGGCGGCGGCGATCTCGGCACGCAGACCCCTGGGGCCGAGCAGTGAGAAGCGGTGCAGGTGGCGCTGGCTGTGGTTCTCGATGCTGTGGCCGCGCGCCACGATCTCGCGCGCCAGCTGCGGTGAATGCCCGATACGCTCCCCGACACAGAAGAAGCTGGCGCGTGCGCCGTGCCGGTCGAGCAGCGCGAGCACCGCCGGAGTGACCTCGGGATCGGGGCCGTCGTCGATCGTGATCGCGACCTCGCCGCGAGCGAGGGCGCCTGCGCCGAGGCGGTTGAGGTTCGGTCCGAGAAGCGCGGCCCGCGGCAGGAGGCCTGCCGCCGTCAGCGCCAGGTGATTGGCGACCACCGCCGAGAGCGCCCAGGGCCAGAGCTGCGCGCGCGCAAGGAGTCCGACGGCCGCCACGGCGTGCAGCGCGATGGAGCCGCGAATGAAGGCGGACGGGTGGTAGCCGCCAACTTGCTCAGCCGGGCGGTCGCCGGATGCGGGCATCGAGAAATCTCTCCCACAGGGTCCGCCACACGGGCCACTCGTGGCCGCCGGGCGCGACGTCGACGTTGCTCGCCGCGAGCGCCGTGGCCAGTGTCCGGTGACGCTCGCCGAAGCGGTCCTCGCTTCCCAATCCTAAGTGAATCGGCAGCGGTCCGTGGAGCTGCTGCTGGATGAAGCGCCACACGTGCCGCTCCTCGTCCTCGTCCCGCAGGCTCCCGGGATCCCAGCGGGCGAGGCCCCCGGCGCGCTCGATCTCGCCGGTCACGAGGTGGCTGCCGAGGTAGGGCGCCAAGAGAACCAGGCCGTCGAGCTCGCGGGAGTGATCGACGGCGCAGGCGAGGGCGATGTAGGCGCCGAGCGAGATGCCGCCGAGCCAGAGCGCGGTGCAGCCCGCGGCGCGCGCCGCGGCGAGCTGTCGTGCCAGCTCGGCCAGCACGCCGCGGTCGGTGACCGATTGCAGGGCGGGCTCGATCAGCACCAGGTCGAGGTCGAGGCCGCGCACGCGCACCGCCTCGAGGAAGCCCTCGCGCAGGAAATCCTCAGGCTGCGAGTACGCCGGCGGCAGCAGCAGCACGCGCTGCGATGCGACCCGCCCGGCGCACGCCGCCTCGATGAGCACGCGCCTCACGCGGCCTCGCTCCACACGGCGCGCGGCGCGAGCAGCGCCGCGAACAAGAGCGCCAGCAGCGCCCCCGGGGCGGTGGTGCGTCCGAGAGCGGCGAGCACCGGGACGCTCGAGAAAGCGAGCACGCCAAAGCCGATGACGGTGGCGAGGTTTGCAACGGCGAGCGAGGCGAGCGTGCGCGGCACATCGCCGCCCTCCCGGTCGAGGCGGTCGAAGAATAAGGCGTAGTTCGAACCCACGGCGACGATCAGCAGCATCCCGACCACATGCAGGATCCCGAGCCGCTCGCCGGCCGCCGCGAGCCCCGCCGCTACCACCACGACTGCGAGCGCGAGCGGAGCGACGATGCGCAGCGCGCGCACCGGGGAGCGCGTCACTGCGAGCAGCACCAGCATGGCGCCGAGCCCCGCGACCGAGAGCGTCGCGGCCTGCACCAGGTAATGGGAGTAGAGCTCGTCCGCCTCGCTCTTCAGATCGAGCACGCTGGCCGTGACCGCCGCCGGCGGCGCGAGGGCGCGCGCGGCCCCGGACGCCGCGGCGACCGCGGCGCGCACCTCGTGCAGTGAGCTCTCCGAGAGCTCTCGCCCCGCTACGGGAGAGATCGGCAGGAACACGGTCGTGACCGCCGGACTCACGCTGAGGAGCGCCGCCACGGCGCTCGCGAACGGTGTCCCCGCGAGCTCCGGCAAGGTCAAGAGCGGCGCGCGGCGTGCCGCCTCGACGTCGCTCAGGAAGGGCGCGAGGCGCGCGGCGCTCACCGGCAGCCCGACGAGCGCCTGCTTGAGGCGTGCCGCGAGCTCTGCGGGCGGGGGCAGACTCGCCTGGCGCGCGCGCTGCGCGGCCGGGCTCGGCAGGTAGCGGGTCGGGGACTCGAAGCCGCCGATGACCTGCGCCTCGGTGAGGCTCCTCAGGCGCTCAGCTGCAGCCTCGGCGGACTGAAGCGCTGCGCCCTCGTCGGGGGAGGTGACCACGACCAGGTAGCGGGCGTCCGGGGCACCGAGATCGGCGCGCAGGCGCGCGTCGAGTTCCTGGTCGGCCAACGGTACCGGGGAGAGATCGGTGAGCTCGCGGCTGAAGAGCGCGGCGCGATGCTCAAGGAGGACGAGGCCGGCGATGAGCGCGAGCAGCGCGAGCCCGGCGCGCGCCGCCCGCGCCTTCACGAGCGCCGCCCGCAGAGCGGTGCCGAGCGGCGTCAGATCCCGGGTGCGCAGGATCTGCGGCCGCCACTGCGGCAGGACGAAGCGCGTCACCAGCGCAGCCGCCGCGAGACCCGCGATGGAATAGAGGCCGAGCTGCGCCAGACCCTGAAAGGCGGAAGGCAGCAGCGCCGCGAAGCCGCACACCGAGGTCAGCATGCCGAGGCGGATCGTCGGCCATACGCGTTGGCGCCATTCGGCCGCGCCGACGAAGAGATAGATGGCGTAATCGACCGACTCGCCGATCAGCGTGACGCCGAAGCCGAGCGTGATGCCGTGCACCAGCGGGAAGCCGAGCGCGACCGCTGCGACGCCGGCCAGCGCGCCGGCGGCCACCGGAACAAAGGTCAGGAGCAGTGCCGCGACGGAACGATAGGCCGCGAGCAGCAGTGCGGCGATGAGCAGCGCGCTCAGCGCCGAGAGGCGCAGCACCTGCGAGCGGATCAGCTCGCGCGCGGTCACCGCGAAGACACCCGGCCCCGAGAGGCGCAGCGCCAGCGCCCGCGCCGCTCCCGGCCGCGCCGCGACGGCTGCGGCAAAGGCGCGGCGCACCGCGCTCGAGGCCTGCTGCTGGCCGTCGGTGTCGGAACCGGCGGCCGCCGTCTGTGCGATGAGGAGCGCGCGGCGACCGTCGGGCGAGCTCCACACGCCGTCGAGCGTCGCGATGCGCGGCGTATCGAGCTGATCGAGGATGTGGAGCGTCTCGCCGGTGGGATCGGCAGCGAACAGCGGCTTCGCCAGCAGTCCCTCGGGCGAGGCGAGCAGATCAATGGTGTCGCCGATCGCCGCGCGCAGGCCGTCGGCGGTGAAGTGCTCCGGCGTCACCGCATCGCTCAGCTGGTAACGGTGCCGCAGCAGGAACTCGGCGCTGCGTGCGAACCCGCCCGGATCGCCGTCGCTCACCTCGATGAAAGCGGGATCGCCGCGCAGCCGGCCGGCAAGGTCGGCGGCCACCTGCGCCCGGGTGTTTGGATCGCCGCCCTCGATCGCGATCATCAGCACCCGCGAGGCGAGTCCGGCGCGCAGCTCCTCGGTGAGCAGCCGCTGACGCTCCGTGGGCGCGCGCGGCAGGAATGCGGACAGGTCGGCGGTGTAGCGGGCGCGCAGCGCCACCCCCGCGGCGAGCGCCGCCAGCATCGCAAAGACGAGCGTGGCGGCCCATCCGGCGCGCGTCACGGCGCGAGTTCCCGCCCGATGGTGAGGACTGAGTGGTCGCCGTCGGCTTCCAGAATCTGCACGTTGGCGACCTTGGCCTGATCTCCGGCGATGGTCACCTCGCGCAGCAGCTGCGCGGCGCGCGCATCGCGCGGCGCGAGATGCAGCGTCCAGTGCGCCGCGCTGCGCTCGAAGCGTATGGAGAAGACGCGCTCGAGCGCCGCGCGGTCGCCGGCGAGCGTCGCGCGCAAGCCTTCGAGGAGCGGTGCGAGCTGTGGCCAGGCGGCCAGCTCGAGCGTGCGCGTATGGTGACCGCGCGTGGCGCTCAGCACCCCGTGTTCCAGCACCAGCGTCTCGGGCTTGGGCTCGAGCACGCGCTTCTCGAGCCGATCGGGCGCATCGAAGCGCAGCTCGCCGGAGGACTCGTGCGGACGGTCGAGCAGCCCGCGGTATTGAACCTCCGTGTAGGCCGCATGCGCGTGGCGGCGCGCCGCGATCGAGTTGAGGAGCTCATCGAGCGCATCCGGCGTCTCGGCCGGCGCGCGGCCGGGAGCCAGCACGAGCGCGCATGACAGCGCGCCCGCGATCCGGCGCATGCGTCGTCCGGTCATCCGTGCCCTCCGCGCCCGGGCACCGCGGCCGCGGCGTGCCAGAAGTCGTAGAAGTTGAACCAGTTGTAGGGATCGCTGCGGCAGTACTCCTCGAGCAGCGCCGCATAGCGGCGGATCGCCTCCTCGATGCGCGCTTCGCGTTCGCCGCGTGTCAGTGCCGAGAAGTCGGCAACCTGGCGGAACACCACGTGGTAGCGGTTCGCGCCACGGTAGAGCCCCGTCATGAAGTACACCGGTCGCCGCAGCGCCGCGGCCGCGCGCATCGGCCCCGAGGGGATGAGCGCCGGGCTGCCGAGGAAGCTCACCCGCTGCGCCGGCGCATCCCCGATGGTGCGATCGGCCAGCATGCCGACGAAGCCTCCCGCGTCGAGGCAGTCGCGGATGCGCAGCATCGCCTCCATGCGGCCGAGCGGGATGATCTCGGGCGCCTGTGCCGGATTCCCGGCGCGCGACAGCACGCTGAGCTTGCTCGCGGTGTCCTCGTACATCGCCATCGCCACCTTGAGTCCCGGCTGGTGCCGCCCCACGGCGCTCATGATCTCGAAGCTGCCGAGGTGTGCGCCGAGAAGGAAGGCGCCCGAGCCGCGCTCCACCGCCGCGCGCATCAGCGGCTCGCCTTCGGTCGTGATGGCGAACAGCTCGAAGCGCTCCTTGAGGAGATAGAGCCGGTCGAGCAGCGTCGAGGCGAAGGCGAACACCTGGCGGAACGAGTCGCGCGCGGTGGGTCTGCGGCCGAGGACGCGCCGCAGATATTCGCGCCCATGACGGCGCACCGTCGGTGCAGAGATAAAGAAGTAGGCCGCGATCCCATAGAGCAGGCAGCGCGCCACCGGCCGCCCGAGCCTCAGCGAGAGGTACACCATGATGGAGAACAGCGTCGCGCTGCCGCGCTCGCGCTCGCGCACCCAGTGCGCCGCACTGGTGCGCGGCGGCGTAGTGCGCTCGGGTGGCGGCGCGCGCTGCGCGGCCGCAGGCGCTTGCGCCGCCGCTTGCGGGGCCGGACGCAATACTCCGTGCGCCACCGCGCGTCCGGCGCTCGACAACGCGAAGCGGACCGAGCCGTTCGGCAGCGGCTCGTGCTCGAGCGTGACACTCTCGCCCGGGCGCACCGGCTTCACAAACTTCGCGGCCCCGATCGTCCAACGGCTCGGCGCGCGTTCCTGCGAGCGCTCGACGGCACGTACCGTCTCATCGAGCAGCAGCACGCCCGGGACGATCGGCGCGCCGGGAAAGTGCCCGGCGAGCGACGGGTGCGTGGCGTCGATCGTGAACGTGGTGGTCGCGCGCATCGGGTCAGGCCGCGCCGGAGGGCTTCGTCTGCGCTGCCGCGAGCGAGCGCAAGGCTTCCTGCGGGAGCTTGCCGGTGCTGGTGCGCGGCAGGCTCGCGACCAGCAGCAGCGGGCGTGGCAGGAACACCGGGTCGATGCGGCGGCGCAGCGCCGCGGTGATCGCCGCGGCCTCGAGTCCCGGAGCCACGACGCAGGCGCCGAGCCGCGCCACCGTGCCGTCGGCAGCCGCCGCGCCGTGAAAGAACGCGCCGTCGACGACCCCGGGAATGGAGTTGAGCTGATGGTCGAGATAGCCGAGGGAGCTGCGCTTGCCGGCGATGTTGACCAGGTCCGCCGTGCGCCCGTGCAGCAGGAAGCGGTCGACGCCGAGCGGCTCGATCACATCGTAGAGACGGGTGCGCTGCCCGATGTGGCCGCCCTGCGCGAAGGTCTCCTCGCCGCGCGACTCGAGCGTGACGTGCGGCCACAAGTGCCACTCGGCGGTGCGCGTCGGCTCGCGCAGCGCGATCGAGCCGGTCTCGGTCGACCCGTAGATCTCGAGCAGGCGCGTGCCGCAACGCTGCTCGACCTCGCGGGCCAGCTCCGTGGACAGGCTGGCGGTGGCGGAGACGATCAGGTCGGTGGCCGGGAGCGCCAGGCCGGCGGCCATGAGGGCCCTCAGGTGGATCGGAGTCGAGATGAGGATGCGGGGCCGCGGCACCGCCTCGAGCGCATGGCAGATATCCGCCGGATAGAACGGGTGCTCGGCGCACAGCGCGTTGCCGCTCACCAGCGGCAGCAGCACGCTCGACTCGAATCCATACATGTGCTGTGGCGGCACCGTGGCGACCACGGCATGCGAGCGGCCGTCGGTGAGGGCGAGCCGCTCGGCAGCGACGCGCATGCACTCGAGCAGCCCCGCGAAGGTCTTCTGGTGTGGAACCGGCGTGCCGGTCGACCCGGAGGTGAACACCCAGGCGGCGCGCCGCCCCGCCTCGATGCGCGGCACCTCCGCACCCGCGGTCGCGGCGGCGCCGCGGCTGGCGGGGAACCGCACCCGCGGCAGCTCGAGCGCGCACTCCTCCTCGTCGGTCAGGCAGAAGGCATCGGGAGCGAAGCGCCGGAGCTGCGCGATGACCTCCGGGGTGCGGGTCGAGGGCAGCAGGCTCACCTTGCCGGCCACCAGGCTCGCCGCCAGGCCCACCGTGAAGTGGTAGCGGTCGCTGCAGACGTTGAGTACGTGGCCGCCGTCGGCCAGTGCCGCGCCGACGCGCGCCACGTCGGCGAGGAACTCCCTGACGAGGATGGGTACTCCGCCGCGGTAAGCGAGCACCGCGTCGGCCGATGCGTGCGCGATCAGCGGCAGGGCGGTCAGATGACTACTTCGTCCTGTGTGCGTTGACGTACTCGGCGAGCTGGCGCAGCGAGGCAAAGATGCGGGTGTTTTCCTCGCTGTCGGCGCGCAGCTGCACCCCGTACTGCTTCGATACCACCAGCGCGATCTCCAGGATATCGATCGAGTCGAGTCCCAGCCCCTCGCCATAGAGCGGCTGATCCGGGCCGATGTCGCCGGGCGTGACTTCGAGATTCAGCGCCGCGACGATCAGGCCGGCGAGCTCGCGGGTGAGGGCAACGACGCCGGCGGAGTCGGCCGGCTGCCTCAAGGGGGAAACGTTGTCGGACATTGTTGGATCGGAATGAGTCAAAAAGTGCGGCGCTCATTATACAAGGGCGGATTGCGGCGCCACCACCGCCCGCAACCGCCCGGCCGCGGAGCGCTGCGGCGCAGTCAGCGCGCGATGCGCCGCGCGAGCAGCAGCGGCAGGCGCACCAGGAAGCCGCCGAACAGGCGCGTGTACATCCAGGTGAGCAGCAGGTTGTCGCGCCAGTAGTGGAAGTGCGATACGCCGCCTTCCGCAGCCGTGAAATAGCGGCATGGCGCGGGCAGGTTGCGCAGCGGCACACCGCGCCAGCTGAGGCGCACGACCGCTTCGGCGTCGAAGTCGAAGCGCCGCATCCAGCGCGTGCGCCGCATGACCGCAACGAGCGGCGCGATCGGATAGACACGGAAGCCGAAGAGCGTGTCGGCGACGCCCGCCCACAGCGTCTCGAGGTCGGTCCACCAGTTGGCAACGCGCCGTCCGCGCAGGCGGATGCGCGGCGCGCTCGCATCGAAGAGCGGCGCCCCGAGGATCATCGCCGCGGGTGCGGCGTCCGATGCCGCCATGAAGGCATCGATGCACTCGGCCGGATGCTGGCCGTCGGAGTCCATGGTGAGCGCGTGGGTGTAGCCCGCGGCGAGCGCCGCATCGAGCCCCTCGAGCAGCGCCGCGCCCTTGCCGCCATTGCGAGCACGCACCAGCACGTGTAACCCCGGGTCGCCGCGCGCCAGGTCGGCGAGCACCGCCGCCGAGCCGTCGGTGCTGCCGTCCACCACGACCCACACCGGGTCCCAATGCGCGCGCGCCGCGCGCACCGTCGCCACCAGGCGTGGCCCCGGGTTGTAGCTCGGAATGAGGACCAGATGAGTGGGCGAGCGCCGCACTCCGCTAAGCATCGGTCATGAGCGGACAGATACCGGTCGCCTCGATCTCGACCAGCAGGTCCTGCCGGCAGATGTCGGCCTGCAGGTAGATCACCTTCGAGGCGGGCTCGAGCGCCCTGGCCAGCTGCGCGCGGATCACGGGCACGTCGGCAGGGCGGCGCACGTACACCTTGCAGGCGAGCGAGCCGAGGGAGAAGTGCGCCGCCGGCTCCACGCGGTTGGCCTCCGCGAGCAGCGCTGCGATGTTGGCGAGCGTTTCGCGGGTCTGCGCCGCGGTGTCGCCCACGTGGATGGAGCGATGGCCGACGATGCTGGCGGTGCCCGAGATGAACAGCGTCAGGCTGTCCCGCTGGCGCAGCAGCGTGGCGCGCGAGAACACCGGCTGGTGGCTGCCGTAGTCGCGCGGATAGTGGTAGGCGCTCATCTGTCGGGGATTCTCGATGAAGGTAGGGGCGCTGCGGCCCGCGAGGAAGTAGACCACCAGCGGACTGCCGCTCGCGGCCCCGAGCGCCGAGGCGGCCGGGACACTGCCCTTCAGCGAGCGCCCACAGGCGCTCAGGGCGTCGTGGCGCGCGCGGTTGAACTGGCGGTAGCGCTCGATGCCGTCGGCGTCGCGGTTGATGTCCGGCAGGTAGTTCCAGATCCGCAGCAGGTGCGGGTAACCGAGCGCATCGAGCGTGGCGCAGATCTCGCGGTAGGCCTGCTCGGTGACGGCGTGCAGCGCCGAGGGCGGCGCCGGCTCGCCCGGCCGTGCGCCCGCGACCTCCGATTCCGCGAGCGCAATGCAGCCGAACAGCAGATTCTCGCTGCGGCGGAAGCGCACGCGGTTGCGGCTGCCGGACTCGGCCGGTTGCCCCGAGCGCCAGACCTCGTAGACGTTGGCGGTGCCGAGCAGCACGGGGGTGTTGACCTCGGCGAAGGGGATCTCGGCCGCGCCCACCGCGGCGCTTCGTGGGCCGCTGAAGGCGGCGACGCCCAGCACGTCCGCCCACGGGGCCGACTGGTACTCGGCCGCGGACAGGTAATCGAGGTGCAGGCCGGAGGGGGCGCGCATCGATCGATGAGAGGCCGCCGTCAGCTGCCCGGCTTGGGCTCGGCCGCAGGCTTCGGCTCATCGCTCCTGGGGGCCACGGCGCTTTTGGCCTTCTCGGCCCCATTCTTCACGCTGCTCCCCACCGCCCTCGCGCCGTGCGCGATCGCAGCTCCCGCCTTCTTCGAGTCATCGCGGACCTGGTCGCGGGCCGGCGCGGTCTTGTCCGCGACGTCGCGACCGACCTTGCGGGAGGTGTCGGCGACGGCATGGCCGACGCTCCTGGCGCCGTCCGCGACCGCGTGACCGAACGTCCTGGCATCGTCCTTGATGGTTTCCTTGACGCCGCTGCTCTGGGTGTCCTGTGCCGCCGCGAGCGTCGCGAGGGCGAGGGCCGAGGCGGCGGTGGCCGCCGCGAGAATCAGGGTTGGTTTCATGGCAACTATCCTACGACACACGGCCCGCGGTCGCACGGCGGCGCGTGCTAAAGCGGTGCCATTCGTAGCATCCTTCGGGCAAACTCGCCGGATGCGTCTCGACCGGCTGCCGATCTCGGTACTGCGCCACCGCTATGTCCCGGGCGGCTGGGACGTGCTCGCGTTCCTGCTGGTGTTCGTTTTCTTCATCTACTGCGCGCAGGCGGCCCACGGACTCACCGGCTCGCTCGCGGGTCTGCAGGCGACGCCGATCTCGCTCGATCCGTCCGCTCTCATCGGCTACTCGGCACGCACGGCGCTGCGCATGGTGGTGGCGATGCTGGCGTCGCTCGCCTTCACGTTCACCTACGCGACGCTGTGCGCCAAGAGCCCCCGCGCGGAAGTGATCCTGGTGCCGCTGCTGGATTTTCTGCAGTCGGTGCCGATTTTCGGCTTCTCCTTTCTGACGCTGTTCTTCCTGCAGCTGACTCCGGGGCGCGTGGCGGGCGCGGAGCTCTCCGCCGTCTTCCTGATCTTCACCAGCCAGGCATGGAACATGGCGTTCAGCTTCTACCACTCGCTGCGCAGCATCCCGGACGAGATGGTGGAGGCGGCGCGCAACTTCCAGCTTTCACCCTGGATGCGCTTCTGGCGGCTCGAGGTGCCGTTCGCGATGCCGGCGCTCATCTGGAACATGATGATGTCGATGTCCGGCGGCTGGTTCTTCCTGGTGGTCTCGGAGGCCATCACCGTCGGTCACACGACCGTGCTGCTGCCGGGCGTCGGCTCCTACATCGCGCTCGCCATCGAGCACAAGAACCTCGCCGCCATCGGCTGGGCGATCGCCGCCATGTTCATCGTCATCCTGGCCTTCGATCAGCTGGTGTTCCGGCCGCTGAATGCGAGCGCCGACTGGTTCCGGCTCGAGCAGGAGGCGGGCTTCACCGCGAACCACTCCTGGGCGCTGACCATGATGCGACGCTCACGGCTGCTGCGCCTCATGAGCGCGGCCTTTGCCGCGCTGCTGCACAGTGGCATCCGGCCGGTCGCCAAGTGGGGCGCGGCGGCCAGGCCGCCGAGCAGCGCCTGGAGGTCGCGCGGGGTCGACTATGCCTGGTACGCCACGCTGATACTGATCGGCGTCGCGGCGGTCTGGCGCATCGCGGTCTTCGTGCTGGGCGAGGTGCAGCCGGCCGAGATCGGACGCGTCTTCCTTTATGGGATCTTCACGATGCTGCGGGTCGCGGTGCTGATCGCACTCGCGAGCCTCATCTGGGTGCCGGTCGGCGTCTGGGTGGGACTGCGGCCGCGGGTGGCGAGCGTGGTGCAGCCGATCGCGCAGTTCCTGGCCGCCTTCCCGCAGAACCTCTTCTATCCGTTCGTGGTCTCGGCCATCGTGGTCTTCAAGCTGGTGCCGGATATCTGGCTGAGCCCGCTCATGATCCTCGGCACGCAGTGGTACATCCTCTTCAACGTGATCGTCGGCGCCTCCGCGATCGCCCCGGACCTGCGCTACGCGGGCGAGAATCTCGGCGTGCGCGGCTGGCTGTGGTGGCGCCGGATCGCGCTGCCGGCCGTGTTCCCCTTCTATGTCACCGGGGCGATCACCGCTTCGGGCGGCTCGTGGAATGCCAGCGTCAACGCCGAGGTCGCCGAGTGGGGCACCGAGACGGTGCGCGCCCACGGCCTCGGCGCCTACATTGCCGACGCGACCGCCGCCGGCGACTTCCAGCGCAACATTCTCGGCATCATGGTGCTGAGCCTGCTGGTGGTGACACTCAACCGGGTATTCTGGCGGCCGCTGTACGCGCGTGCCGAGCGCAAGTTCCGCATCAGCTGAGAAACCCGAGCATCCGAGGAGACATCCGTGAACGCCACCGCTCCTGCGCTCAACCTGGCGCCGCTGCTCGAAGTGCAGGGGGTATGCAAGTCCTTCCGCAAGCCCGACGGCGACGAGCTGGTCGTGCTCGAGCGGGTCGACATGAGGCTGCGCCCCGGCGAGATCGTCGGCCTACTCGGCCGCTCCGGCTCGGGCAAGTCGACGCTGCTGCGGCAGATCGCCGGCCTCGACGGGCCGACGAGCGGTGTCGTCAACTACCTCGGTCACCCGGTCTCGGGACCCGCCTCGGGGATTGCGATGGTGTTCCAGAGCTTTGCGCTCTTTCCCTGGCTCACGGTGCTCGAGAACGTGCAGCTCGGGCTCGAGGCGCAGGGAGTCGCCGAGGCCGAGATGCGCAAGCGCTCGCTGCAGGCCATCGACCTGATCGGGCTCGACGGCTTCGAGTCCGCCTATCCGCGCGAGCTCTCCGGCGGCATGCGCCAGCGGGTCGGATTCGCGCGCGCGCTGGTGGTGCATCCGAATATCCTGCTGATGGACGAGCCGTTCTCGGCGCTCGACATCCTCACCGCCGAGACGCTGCGCGGCGACTTCCT
>JASHVF010000029.1 GCA_030039615.1 Gammaproteobacteria bacterium
TCACCTTCGACGGGCGGCGCACGCTGGTGGTGCGCGTGGCCGGCAAATGGCTCGCCGTGGTCGGCATCCCGCTCTCGCAGCAGCCGGGCCCGGCCGCGGTACGCCTCGAGGGCGGCGCCGCGCCTGCCACCACGCTCGGCTTCGAGGTCACCGACAAGCAGTACACGGTGCAGCGCCTCACCGTACCGCCGCGCCAGGTCGATCTCTCTGCCGAGGACCTGGCACGCGTCAACCGCGAGCAGCCGCGCATCAGGGCGGACGTCGCCACTTTCTCGGACACCCTCCCGCAGACGTTCCGGCTGCTCTCGCCCGTGCCGGGCATTCGCTCCAGCTCCTACGGCTCGCGGCGCGTATTCAACAACGAGGCGCGCAGTCCGCACAGCGGCATGGACATCGCCGCGGACGTCGGCACGCCGGTGCAGGCTGCCGCCGACGGCCGCGTAGTCGACAGCGGCGATTTCTTCTTCAACGGCAACACGGTGATCCTCGACCACGGCGGCGGGCTCGTGACCATGTACTGCCACCTGAGTGCCATCGGCGTCGAGCGCGGGCAGCGCGTGCGCGCCGGCGAGGTGATCGGCAAGGTGGGAGCGACCGGCCGCGTAACCGGTCCGCACCTGCACTTCGGCGTGGCGCTCAACGCCGATTTCGTCGATCCGGCGCTGTTCCTGCCGCCGCCGGTGGTGCCGGCGGCCGAGCCGCATGGCTGACGCCGCCGGCGGCTACGACGCACGCTACATGCGGGTCGCGCTCGAGCACGCCGCCGCGGCGGGCGAGCGCGGCGAGGTGCCGGTCGGCGCCGTGCTGGTGCAGGGCGATGAGATCATCGCCGCCGGCGCCAACTCACCCGTGGCGAGCCACGACCCGACCGCGCACGCCGAGATCGAGGCGCTGCGCGCCGGCGGACGGGCACTCGGCAGCTATCGCCTCGGCGACACGACGCTGTACGTGACACTCGAGCCGTGCGTAATGTGCGCCGCCGCGATCGTGCACGCGCGCGTGCGCCGGCTGGTGTTCGGGGCCTGGGACCCGCGCGCCGGGGCAGCGGGCAGCATCACCGACGTGTTCGCGCTGCCGCAGCTCAATCATCGCGTGGACGTGTTCGGCGGCGTGCTGATGGAGGACTGCGGCCGCCTGCTCAAGCAGTTCTTCGAGGCGCGGCGTTAGAAGGGCGCCTAGGGTATGAGGCCCGCGGTGGTGCCCGGTGCGGCGGGAGCCGACTGCGCCGTCGCCGCGTGCGCCGGGGCCGCCTCGCCCGGCTGCCATTCGAGCAGCGTGAGGAATCGCTGGATACGATCGACGAACTGCACCGGCTCCCAGCCGCGCGCGTAGCCGCGCTTGGCACGCGTGTACCAGCGTCCCTGGGCGAGCAGCGGCAGCTCCTCGCGCACCTCGGCCCAGGAGTCCGGGTCCTTGCCGAGCGACTGGGTGATGATGCGCGCGTCCTCGAGGTGACCGAAGCCGACGTTGTAGGCGGCGATCGTGAGCCAGGTGCGGTCGGGCTCGGGAATGCGGTCCGGGATCATCTGGCGCACCTGGGCGAGATAGCGTGCGCCGGCGAAGATGCTCTCCTGCGGGTCGTTGCGGTTCTTGATTCCCATCGCCTGCGCAGTATCGGCGGTGAGCATCATGAGGCCCGCGGCGCCCTCGTCGGAGGCGGCCCGCGGGTCCCATTTGGACTCCTGGTAGCCGACCGCCGCGAGCAGCCGCCAGTCGATCCCGACCTGGGCGGCGGCTTCCTCGAACCACGCCCGGTAGCGCGGCAGGCGGTCGGCGACGTGGGTCTGGAACTCGCGTGACTCCTCGTACTCGAAGCGGCGCGTGTCGCCGGACGCCGCATCCACCAGCTGCGAGAGCTCGCCCGAGCGGGCGAGCGCCCCGAAGAACTGATCGACGCTCTCGAGCAGCGCCGGTGCGCCCTTGCGCACCATCCACTGCAGCGGCCGGGTGTCGGGCAGCGCGAAGCCCACCAGCACGTTCGGGTACAGATGGTGTGCGAAGGAGAACTCGCGGGCGTCGGTGATCGCGTAATCGGCCCCGCCCGAGTCGACGTCCTCGATGGGATCGGCCGAGCTCGGCGCGGTCTGCACCCATTGCAGGGTGGGAGCCACGGTGCGGCGCAGCTTCTCGAGGATGCGCTCCTGCGGGCTGCCGGCGCGCACGGCGAGCCTCGCCGACTCGAGCTGCAGCGTCTCGCGCGGACGTACGCCGCTTCTTTGGTACACGACCAGCTGTGGGATGTTGGCGTACGGCACGGCGGCATCGGCGACCTTCTGCCAGTCGGGTGAGTCGCTGAGCGCGGCCGCGGCGAGGTCCGCGCGGCCGGCGCCGAGCTCGTCCTGCATGGCGCGCTCGCTCGCGACCGGATACATGGCGAGCTTCACGCCGAGCTGCGCGGCGTAGCGGCTCGCCAGCTGGTACTCGAGCCCCTCGGTCCCCTGCGCGCCGAGGTAGTAACAGGTGGGCAGGTTCAGCGTGACGACGCGCAGCTCGCCGCGCGCGCGCACCTGCTCGAGGGCGGAGGGCTCGTGCGGCGTGCAGCCCGCGAGGAGCAGCGCGCCGGCGGCGGCGAGAGTCAATGCCCGCACTAAGGAGGCCCTCCTGGCGAACGGCTTTCCGTTAGAATACCAGCCCCGCCAATGAGTCCTGGTCGCGGAGTCGGAGAGGTACCGAAGCGGTCATAACGGCGCCGACTCGAAATCGGATGGTCGGGTAAAACCGGCACGTGGGTTCGAATCCCACCCTCTCCGCCATGCCTGCCGCCCTCAGGACTCGGGCTTCTTGAGCGCCTCGCGGTAGGCAGAACCGAACGCCTCGACGAACGTGTGCGGCAGGTGATCGGCCGGCATCTCGATGAGATTGCGATAGAAGTTGATGAACAGCTCCCAATACTGGGCCTTGTCGGCCGAGCGCGCCTTGCCGCGGCGCGCGGCGCGCTCGAAACGCGCCTCGAGCTCGGCCGGGTCGAGGCGGTCGAGGAACTCGATGAACGCGGCGCGGGTCGCCTGTGCGGTGGCGTTCTCGTGCAGCTTGGCCTCGCTCACCACCTCGCGCAGCCACTGCACCGAGTCGAGACGGCGACTCTCGTGCTGTGTGAACAGCTCCACCAGCAGATCCTCCACCATCGAGTCGGCGAGCGAGGGGCGCGGGTCGTCCTTGTCGCGCGCCGCGGTCTCGATGCGATAGCGATTGCGGGTGGTGGCGCGCGTGCGCTCGAGGTCCTTCAGTCCCACCAGCGTCTCGCGGAACAGCCGCCCGGCGAGGTGCAGCAGCCGGCTCTGGGCATCCGCCGGCAGCCGCTCGATGTCGATGCCGGCGCCGCGGCAGAAGGCGTCGAGTCCGGAGTGCACGTCGGCGAGCGCGAGGGCGCCGTTGCCGTTCTTCGGCTGCTCGCGTGCCACCGCCTCGGCGAGGCGCGCCATGCGCTCATCGTGCGCCTGCGCCTCCCCGTCCGCTGTCGCCGCCGGCGGCTCGCTGTCGATGAGCTCGACCTCGGCGAGCGCCCGTACCGGCGCGGATTCGACCGCCTGCCCGTAGGCGTTCACCGGCAGCGCGGGGTCGCGGCGCGGCTCGGGCACCAGCAGCTCATCGAGGTTGAGCACCGCGCCGATGTCGCGCTCGGGAGTGCGGTCGAGCGAGCGCAGCGCGTGAATGCTGGTCGGCACCGCGGCCACCTCCGGATCGTCCTCGGGGGCGGCAGCGGCACCGCGCTGCGACTCGAGCGCGGCGACGATGTGGTATTCGCCGATGCGCAGCACGTCGCCGTTCACGAGGCGATAGCCGCTCGAGCCGCGCTTGGCGAGCGGCTCCATGTCGTCGTTGACGTAGACGCCGTTGGTGCTGACGTCCTGCAGGTAGAAATGGCCCTCGCGGAACTGCACGCGGGCGTGGTGCGCCGAAACGTAGCGCAGCGGGTCGGGCAGCACCCAGTCATTGTCGGCCGAGCGGCCGATGGTGCCGCCCTCGACGGAGAAAACCGCCGTGCCGCGGTCGGCGAGCGACCGCCGCTGGTCACTGACGACACGCAGCCGAAGCGTCATGGTTCCCCGGGTCAAGAGAGTCCGTCCGTTTGTCTATAGAGTCCGCCCGGCCACGGAGCCGCGGCAGCGTCTCCGGCACGCCCGGACATATAATGCCAGCGTCAAAACTACCCGGTCCCACAGCACAGGCCATGGCAGCCAGTCACATTTTCCGCATTATGTTCGTGAATCAGGGCAAGGTTTACGAGGTGTACGCCCGCAAGGTCAGCCATGGAGAGCTGTTCGGGTTCATCGAGGTCGAGGAGCTGGTGTTCGGCGAGCGTTCCTCGGTGGTGCTCGACCCTTCCGAGGAGCGCATCAAGGGGGAGTTCGCCGGGGTGAAGCGCACCTACCTGCCGATGCATGCCATCCTGCGCATCGACGAGGTCAGGAAGCAGGGTACTGCCAAGATCACGGTGTTGGAGAGCGGCGCCAACGTCGCGCAATTCCCCATGCCGATGTACTCGGCGCCGCCCGGCGAGAAGAAGTGAGGCGCCGGTAGCGCATGCTGGAGATCCCGGGCGCGCCGGCGCTGTCTGCGTTTCGCATCGCCAAGCTGCTCGAGCGCCTGACGGCAATCGAGCCCGCCGTCCGCGGGCTCGCGGCGCGCTTCGTCCACTTCGCCGATCTCGAGCGGGCGCTCACGGCCTCCGAGGGCGCCATACTGCAGCAGCTGCTCACCTACGGCCCGCGGCTGTCCGAGGACGCGGCCGCGGCGGCCGGCGAGCGCGTGCTGATCGTGCCGCGTGCCGGCACGATCTCCCCCTGGTCGAGCAAGGCGACCGACATCGTGCACGTCTGCGGGCTCGCGAGCGTGCGGCGCGTGGAGCGCGGCATCGAGTACCGCCTGCGCGCCGCGCAGCCGCTCGGGTCCGCGCGGCTCGCGCAGCTCGCACCGGCGCTCCTCGATCGCATGACCGAGATGGCGCTGCTCGACCCGGGCGAAGCCGCGCGGCTGTTCGAGCACGCGCGGCCCCGGGCTCTCGCCACGGTGTCACTCGCCGGCGGGCGCGCCGCGCTCGCGGCGGCCAACGAGCGCCTCGGGCTGGCGCTCTCCGCGGACGAGATCGACTACCTGCTGGCGAGTTTCGCCGAGCTCAAGCGCGACCCGACCGACGTCGAGCTCATGATGTTCGCGCAGGCCAACTCCGAGCACTGCCGCCACAAGATCTTCAACGCCGCCTGGACCATCGACGGCCGGCGGCGCAGCGAATCGTTGTTCGCCATGATCCGCCACACCCACGCGCTGCATCCCGAGGGCGTGCTGTCCGCCTACCGCGACAACGCGGCGGTGATCGGCGGCTCGACCGGCACGCGCTACTTCCCCGACCCCGCATCCGGCATCTACGGCGGCCACCTCGAGCCGATCGACATCCTGATCAAGGTCGAGACGCATAACCATCCGACGGCGATTTCGCCCTTTCCGGGGGCGGCCACCGGCTCGGGCGGCGAGATCCGCGACGAGGGTGCGACCGGCCGCGGCGGCAAACCCAAGGCGGGACTCACCGGCTTCTCGGTATCGAACCTGCGCATCCCGGGCTACGAGCGTCCCTGGGAGGGCGAGTTCGGCGTGCCGGCGCGCATCGCCTCGCCGCTCGAGATCATGCTCGAGGGGCCGATCGGTGCGGCCTCCTTCAACAATGAGTTCGGCAGGCCGGCGGTGTGCGGATACTTCCGCACGCTCGAGCACGTGACCGCGGGCGGACGCGCCGCGCGCGGCTACCACAAACCGATCATGGTCGCGGGCGGGCTCGGCAACATCCGCCGCGCGCACGTGCACAAGCTCGACGCCCCGGTGGGGGCGCGGCTCGTGGTGCTCGGCGGGCCCGCGATGCTGATCGGACTCGGCGGTGGCGCCGCCTCCTCGCTCGGCAGTGGAGCCTCGAGCGCCGACCTCGATTTCGCCTCGGTGCAGCGCGGCAACCCGGAGATGCAGCGCCGTGCGCAGGAGGTGATCGACCACTGCTGGTCGCTCGGGGAGCGCAATCCGATCGCGCTCATCCACGACGTAGGCGCGGGCGGCCTCTCCAACGCCGTGCCCGAGTCGGTCGCGCATGGCGGGCACGGCGCGCACATCGACCTGCGCGCCGTTCCGAGTGCCGAGCCCGGCATGTCGCCCATGGAGCTGTGGTGCAACGAGGCCCAGGAGCGCTACGTGCTGATCGTCGCCGCGGACGCGCTCGAGCGCTTCGGCGCGATCGCCGCGCGCGAGCGCTGTCCGTTCGCGGTGATCGGCGAGCTCGATGCCGGCGGGCAGCTTCGGGTGAGCGACCCGCTGTTCCACGATTGCCCGGTCGACATGCCGCTCGAGATCCTGCTCGGCAAGCCGCCGCGCCTCGAGCGTGATGTCGTGAGCATCGCGCCGCTGCGGCGCCGCTTCGATGCGCGCATCGATCTCAGCGAGGCGCTGTACCGCGTGCTGCGCCTGCCGGCGGTGGCCGACAAGACTTTCCTCATCACCATAGGCGACCGCAGCGTCGGCGGCCTCGTCAGCCGCGATCAGCTGGTAGGCCCCTGGCAG
>JASHVF010000262.1 GCA_030039615.1 Gammaproteobacteria bacterium
ACGCTGCGCGTGGCGCGCCTCAAGGAGCGCGCGCGCGAGGCGCTGCTGCGCGCCGCCCTGCCACAGCTGCCGGCGGCAGAGCTCGACTTTTCGAGCGTCGACGACGCCGTGCGCGGCCAATGCGTGAGCCCCGCCCCCGCGGCCACGCAGGCGTAGCGCTGTCGCGGCGCGCTGGCGCGACTGGCCAGGACTCGCGCGGCTGTCGCGTCCGATTCGTGCTACTCTCGCGCCGGGCCGCGTCACGGCGCGGTCCGCAATCATTCGCCACGAGGGGTAAAAATGCAGAAACAATCCATCTGGCTGTTGGCCGCGCTCGCGGCCGTGCTGTTGATCGGTTGCAACACTCAGAAAGGCCCGGCCGAGCAGGCCATCGCGAGCGCGCAGGCCGGCTTCGATGCGGTGCGCGACGAGGCGACCAAGTACGTGCCTGAGCAGATCGGCGGCGTCGACGCGGCGCTGTCCGACATGAAGGGCAATTTCCAGAAGGGCGACTACGCCGCGGTGGTAGCTGCCGCGCCCGCAGTGATGAAGTCGATCTCGGGCCTGAAGGATGCGGTGGAGGCCAAGAAGAGCGAGGCCGCCGCCGCGCTCGCCAAGGCGAAGGACGACTGGGGCCCGGCGAGCACCGCGGTGCCGAAGATGGTCGAGGAGCTCGCCAAACGGGTCGACGCGTTGTCGAAGTCGAAGAAGCTGCCGAAGGGCGTCACCAAGGAGGCGGTCGCCTCGGCCAAGACCGGGCTCGACTCCCTCAAGTCGACATGGACGGATGCCAGCAACGCCTCGACCGCGGGTGACTACACCACCGCGATGGCGAAGGCACAGACCGTCAAGGACAAGGCCGCCGAGATCATGAAGTCGCTCGGGATGACTCCCCCGAGCTGAGCCGCTGCCGGACAGCTCGCCGGTCGCCTCACACGAGGCGGCCGGCGAGATCGTAAGCGGACGAGGCGACGATCTCGACGTCTTCGAATTCGCCCACACGTACGCTGCCGGCGTCGCCGATGCGTACTACCCCGTCGATCTCGGGCGCATCGGCCTCGCTGCGCGCGAGCGCGGCACCGTCCGTCACTGAGTCGATGAGTACCCGCATGCGGCGGCCAACGCGCGCTGCGAGGCGCCGCGTGCTGATGGCGGCGGCGCGTTCCATGAACCGCGCATGGCGCTCCTCCTGCACCTCGGGCGGTACGTGAGCGGCGAGTGAGTTCGCGGCCGCGCCCTCCACCGGTGAGTATTTGAAGCAGCCGACGCGATCGAGCTGCGCTTCCTCGAGCCAGGCCAGCAGCTCGGCGAACTCGGCCTCGGTCTCCCCCGGGAAGCCGACGATGAAGGTGCTGCGCAGCGTCAGCTCCGGACAGAGTGCGCGCCACGCGGCGATACGCGAGAGCGTGTTCTCGGCATGCGCGGGCCGCCGCATGCGCTTGAGAACCGTCGCACTCCCGTGCTGGAACGGGATGTCGAGATAGGGAAGCACCCGCCGCTCCGCCATGAGCGGGATGACCTCATCGACATGCGGATAGGGATAGACGTAGTGCAGCCGCACCCACACGCCGAGCGAGCCGAGTGCCCGCGCCAGATCGATGAAGCGCGTCTGCCACTCGGCCCCGCGCCACTGCGCGCGCGCGTAGCGCAGGTCCGCGCCGTAAGCGCTCGTATCCTGCGAGATCACCAGCAGCTCTTTGACCCCGGCGCCGACCAGGCGCTCCGCCTCGCGCAGCACCTCATCGATCCGACGACTCGCGAGACGGCCGCGCATCGCGGGGATCACGCAGAAGCTGCAGCGATTGTTGCAGCCCTCGGAGATCTTGAGATAGGCGTAGTGGCGCGGCGTCAGGCGGATGCCCTGTGGCGGCACCAGGTCGAGGAACGGGTCGTGCCGCGGCGGCAGGTGCGCGTGCACGGCGCTGACGACTTCCTCATAGCGCTGCGGCCCGGTCACCTTGAGAACCTGCGGGTGCCGATCGAGGATGCGCTTGGGGTTGGCGCCCAGGCACCCGGTGACGATCACGCGCCCGTTCTGCTCGAGCGCTTCGCCGATTGCTTCCAGCGACTCATCTACCGCCGCGTCGATGAAGCCGCAGGTGTTGACCACGACGAGATCGGCCGACTCATAAGTCGGCGATACTTCGTAGCCCTCCGAGCGCAGCTTGGTGAGGATGCGCTCGGAGTCGACCAGTGCCTTCGGGCAGCCGAGGCTTACAAAGCCGACACGCGGGGCGCGGCCGCGCGGCGCGCGCGCCGCACGCGGCCTGCTGACTGAGGATGCCATGGGCTATCTCTGGCGCGAGGGCCGCGCGCTCTCGTCGCTCGGGTGTGTCCAGCCGGTCCAGGGCGCCCCGGGCCGGTGATGCACGCGCAGCAGAGCTGCAAACACCAGCAGCACGACTACTGGCATCAGCAGCCAGGGCCAGATGGCCGGCCGGCGCTCACGCCCGCCGCCCGCATGCAGCCGGTCGTCAGCGGCCATAGAGAGCCATGAGCTCCGCCTTACCGAGCGATGCGGCGTTGACGTTAAAGCCGATGAAGGCGGCTGTCGCATCCGCCGGGATATCGAGCTTGGCGACCTTGAGCGCGTAGAGCCTGAAGTAGTAGCGGTGCGGCTTGCCCGGTGGCGGGCAGGGACCGCCGTAGCCTGCGGTACCGAAATCGGTGCGACCCTGCACGGCGCCGGCGGGCAGCAGGCTCTTCTTCGGATCACCTGCGCCGGCAGGCAGCGAAGTCACGCTCGCCGGAATGTTATACACGACCCAGTGCCACCAGCCGCTGCCGGTCGGGGCATCTGGATCGTACGCGAGCAGCGCGAAGCTCTGCGTGCCCGTCGGTGCATTGCTCCAGGAGAGCGCGGGGGAAATATTCCCGCCGCTGCAGCCGAAGCCGTTGAAGACCTGGGCCACGGCCATCGTCTTGCCCTCGGCGATGTCCGGGCTCGTCAGGGTGAGTTTTCCGCTGCCGCCGGCACCGGCTGCCGGAATCGCCGTCACGATCGCCGCTGCGGCGAGTGCTACGCTTGCCATCCACCCGCTAGTCATCCGCTGCGCTCCTGTCGGGCCGCTAAGGGGCCCGAGCGGAGCGGAGTGTGCAGCGGGTGGGCCGCGGAGGCAAATGGCAAGCCGCCACCGCCGGGACCCCTGCAAGGGGTCCCGGAGCGCTGGCTTCAGACCTGCTTGAAGGACCTCGCGGCCTTAACCGCGGGCCCAGACGCCGCCGCGGACGCGCCAGCCCCCGCCCGCGCGCGCCCAAGTGCGGGGCACCCAGTGGTAGCCGGGGCGCGGCGCAGACCAGTAGCCCGGATGCCAGGCATAGCGCCCACTTTCCCAGAACCAGCCGCCGCCAATCCAGAAATAGCCGGGCGCGGGCGCGATGCCCACCGCCTCGACCTGAACCGCCGGCGGTGCCGCGTACACGGTCTCGCCGTAGTAACCCGGCGCCGGGGCCACGATGCAGGCCGACAGCGTTGCGCTCAGGAGCGCAGCCGCAATGCTCACTCGCAGGGATTTGCCATTCATTAAACCATCTCCTCTCGTTCGCGGCCGGAATGCCGGAACCATAAGCACTAAACGCTCGCGACTGGTTTAAGCATACAGCCGGGAAGCTCCCGCGACCGACCGCGGGGCAGCAGAACTGCGAATTTGAGTCACTTGGGT
>JASHVF010000263.1 GCA_030039615.1 Gammaproteobacteria bacterium
CATGCAGAAACTGGGCGGCGGGTGCCATTGCGGCAACATCCGCGTCGAGCTGGAGCTGACGCGCAGCGCGGACACCTACAAGCCGCGCGCCTGCGACTGTGACTTCTGCCGCAAGCATCGGGCTGCGTACGTGTCGGACCCGCAGGGATCGCTCTCGATTCTCATCAGGGACGAGCGCGACTGCGGACGCTATGCGCAGGGCAGCGGCCAGGCGGAGCTGCTGCTGTGCCGCAACTGCGGCGTGCTGGTGAGTCCGCTCTATCGGGACGGCGGGCGGCTGTACGCCGCGGTCAACGCCAACGCCGTGGAGGGCGCCGCCTTCGGAGCGCTGCAGCCAGTGTCGCCCAGGACGCTCGGCGCCGACGACAAAGCCCGGCGCTGGAAGGACCTGTGGTTTTCCAACGTGACGATCAGGGTGCCGCGCGGCTGACGGCAGCCGCCGCGCCGCTGTGCACATGGCGATGACGTCCGCGAGCGAGCTCGGGAAGCTGCAGGCCCACATCACGGCGCGCATCGCACCGGCACACGCTCTCGGGCTCACGGTCGTGAGCGCCGATCCTGTAACGATCGCGGCACCGCTCACGCCAAACGTCAACGACAAGGGCACGGCATTCGCGGGGAGTCTGTTCTCGGTGGCGGCGCTCGCCGGTTGGATGCACCTCACCCGCTGGTGCGCGGCGCAGGCGCTGGCTGCGGAGATCGTGCTGCAGTCGGCGGAGGCGCAGTTCCTCGCGCCGGCGCGCGCGGCGTTCCACGCCGTGGTGCGCGAGCCGTCGCCGCCGCAACGCGCGAGACTCGCGTCGATGCTCGCGCGCCGCGGCCGCGGCCGCATCGCGCTCGCCATCGAAGTGAGCTGCGAGGCGCGGCTGGTGATGAAACTGGCGGGCGTGTATGCGGTCACGCAGGCAGCCGCGCGCCGCTGATGCGGCAGAGGGATGCGTCGGCTAGACTTCCGCACCCCGCCAGTCCGCCGCCAAGAAGGAAAAGCCATGAGCCGTCGCCGCAATCTCCGCATCTGCCTCGCGCTGCTGCCGGCGCTCGTCGTGGGCGCAGCTCTGGCCGCGCCGCCCGACGGCACGGCGCCGCAGGACCGCAAGCCCGAGGGCGCGCCGGAGAAGCCTGAAAGCCGCAAGTTCGAGCCCTTCAAGGCCGAGGCGGTCAGCAGCAACGGCACGGTCACGATCGGTGGACACCCGATTGCGTACGAGGCGGTCGCGGGAACCCTCATCGTGCACCCGCGCGGCTGGGACGACGTGCCGAGCGACCCGAACGCCAAGGGCGCCGGTGACGAAGGCGAGCACAATCCCACCGCCGAAGCGTCGATGTTCTACGTCGCCTACTTCAAGAAGGACGGCGGGCCGCAACGTCCTATTACATTCCTTTACAACGGCGGCCCGGGCTCGGCGACGCTGTGGCTGCACATGGGCTCCTTCGGCCCGCGCCGCATCGTCACCGCGACCGACACGCACACGCCCGCCGCGCCGTACCAGCTGCTCAACAACGCCTACAGCCTGCTCGACGCCAGCGACCTGGTGTTCATCGACGCGCCCGGCACCGGCTTCAGCCGCATCGCCGGCAAGGACAAGGAGAAGGAGTTCTTCGGCGTCGACGCCGACGCCTACGCCTTCACGCAGTTCATCACCCAGTTCCTCACCAGGTACGGCCGCTGGAACTCGCCCAAGTACCTGTTCGGCGAGAGCTACGGCACGCCGCGCTCGGCGGTGGTGGCGCGCTACCTGGCGAGCGAGCGCTCGGTGGATTTAAACGGCGTCATCCTGCTCTCGCAGATCCTCAACTTCGACCTGAGCCCGGATCGACCCACCGGCAATCCGGGCATCGACGTGCCCTACGAGACGGCGCTCCCCACCTACGCCGCCACCGCCTGGTACCACAAGAAGCTGCCGGGCGAGCACCCGAACCTCGAGGCGTTCCTCACCGAAGTCGAGCAGTTCGCGCTCGGCGACTACGCGCGGGCGCTCGCCGCCGGCTCAGCGCTCAGCGCCAGCGATCGCGCCGCCGTGGCCGCGAAGCTCCACGAGTACACGGGGCTGCCGCTCGAGTACATCCTCAGGGCGGACCTGCGCATCGACGGCGGCGAGTTCCGGCAGAACCTGCAGGCCGCAGGCGAAATCACCACCGGACGGCTCGACACGCGCTTCTCGGGTCCCGACCTCGATCCGCTCAGCCAGCGCGCCGACTACGATCCGCAGTCCGCCGCGATCAGCGCCGCCTACGTGGCCGCGTTCAACGACTACGCGCGCCGGGAGCTGCACTACGGGCAGAACGAGGAGTTCCACCCCAGCATCTCGACCTTCCGCACCTGGAACTTCGCCCACCAGCTGCCGGGCCAGACCGGCGCGCCGCTCTCGGCGCGCCAGGCCGCCAACGTCATGCCGGATCTCGCCGAGGCGATGAAGCTCAATCCCAACCTCAAGGTGCAGCTGAATGCCGGCTACTTCGATCTCGCGACGCCCTTCTTCCAGGGCGTCTACGAAATGCAGCACCTGCCGATTCCGCAGAGCCTCGTCGGCAACATCGAATACCGCTTCTACGACTCCGGACACATGGTCTACGCCAAGGAGAGCTCGCTCAAGCAGCTGCACGACAACGTCGCGGACTTCATCCGCCGCACCAGCCATGTTGATTGATTGGCCAAAATCGCCTGACGGCGATTTCGGCGGACATCAGCTGCGTTACCGCCGGCAAAAATTAGCGCAAGTACGAAGCTCCGTTCACATCGAGCACGGCGCCCGTCATGCTCGGCGGCGCGTCGAGCACGCAGAACGCGACCGCCTGGGCGACCTCCGCCGGGGTGGCGACGCGCCCGAGCGGCTGGTCGGCGAGCACGGCCGGGTCGGCGATCGCACCGGCCACCCGCGCCGTCGACACCCAACCCGGAGCCACCACGAACAGATAGACGCCGCGCGGCGCCAGCGCCTTCGCCATCGACTGGCTGAAGGCATTGAGGCCGGCCTTGCTGGCGGCGTAGGCCGGAGCGGTCGGCTCGCCGCGGAATGCGGCGCGCGATGAGACGCTGACGATGCGGCCGCCGCCGCGCTCGGCCAGCGCGCGCGCCGCGAAGTACGTGAGGTTGGCGGGACCGAGGAGATTCACCGCGAGCGTGCGCTGCCACGCCGCAGTCCAGCCGGCGTAGTCGGTCGCGAGCGGCGGGTGATTGGGGAAGATGCCGGCGTTGTTGACCACGGCATCGACCGGACGCTGCGCGCTCGCTTCGCGCCACAGCCGCTCGACCGCGGCGGCGTCGGCGAGATCCGCCTGGATGATGCTATGACCGTCGCCGGCAAGCGCGGCGCGGGCGGCTTCCGCAGCCGCGCGCCCCGACTGGTAGTGGAGCACGAGGCTTGCGCCGCGCGCCGCGAGCGCGCTGCAGATCGCGGCGCCGATCCCGCCCGAGGCCCCGGTGACGAGTACGCGACTCATAGAACGATCTCCTGCCCGACCTGCCGCCGCAGCGCCGCCTGGTACAAGGCCCGGGCGACGTAAAGATCGTAGAGCGCCATGCCGGCGGACTTGTAGGCCGTGGTGCGCGCGACGTCGAGCGTCCGCCGCCCCGCGGCGAGCTCGCCGATGGTGAACAGATCCGCTGCCGCGAGAATGCCCTGCTGCACGCCGCGCACGGCCTCGCCGACCTCGTGGCGCGCGAACTCCGAGTCGAGCACCAGGTGAGCGGCGAGACGCAGCGCGGCGTCGGGGAGCTCGCGCATGTGGCGCTCGAAGGAACCGATGGCGATGAAGTGCTTGCCCTCGAGCAGCGCCGGCTCATCCGGAAGCACGGGCTCGGCGGAGGTGGTGGCGGTGACGATCACCTCGGTACGCTCGAGTACCTCGGCGGCGCTCGCGCACGGAGTCACCGTGACCTGCGGAACACGGGCGGCGAGCGTCGCCACGAAGCGCTCGAAGCCGGCGGCGGAGCGCCGCACGGCGAATATCTCGCGGATCGGCCGCACGGCGCACGCCGTGATCGCCTGCCAGGCGCCCTGCACGCCCGCGCCGACGACGCCGAGCGAGGCAACCGCGGGCGGGGTGACGTGCTTGAGCCCGAGAGCGCCGACGGCGCCGGTGCGGATCGCGGTGAGCGCCGCCGCGTCCATGATGGCGAGCGGCAGACCGCTTTCGGCATCGTTGAGGAGCAGCAGTCCGTTGGTCACGGGCAGACCGCGCGCTGCGTTGCCGGCGACCACCGACACCAGCTTGACCGCCATGGCGCCAGCGCCGATCGCCGGCATCATGAGCAGCGTGCCGCTCTCCCACTGCACATGCGCGCGCTGCGGCACCATAAAACCGCCCGCATCGAGCGTGGCGAGCGCCGCGGCTTCGACCAGAGCGACGGTCTCGGCCGCCTCGAGCAGACCGAGAATATCGGCGCCAGTCAGCGCAATCATGCGTACCGTGCCCACGCACGGCGAGCATACCCGAAACAGCACGGCGGACTGCCGGCGCGGCCGCCCAGGAGACACGCCCCGAGGTCGTTCATCGACCCGCCGGCGGGTTATCGCGATAATGGCGCGCGCCCGCCCCGGGGCAGTCCCATGGAGCCGAGCCGATGAAGCCACCCGCGCGCTATCTCGCGGCGGCGATCCTCGCCGCGACGTTGCTCGCGGCCGCGCACGACGCGCGTGCAGAGGCGGCCGCGCCGGTTGCATCCGCGCCGCGGCTCGACGCCCTGGTGGTCGAGGCGATGCGCGAACAGAAGATTCCGGCCGTGACGGTCGCCGCGGCGCAGGCGGACCGGATCGTATACTCGCGCGCCTTCGGCAGCGCCGATCTCGAGAACGCGGTGGCGGCCGCGCCGGAGACCCTGATCCGCACCGCCTCGGTCGCCAAGCCGATCAGCGCGGTCGCCGCCATGACGCTGGTCGAGTCCGGCAGGCTCGACCTCGATGCTCCGGTGCAGAGCTACTGCCCGCCGTTCCCGCCCAAGCAGTGGCCGATCACCACGCGCGAGCTGCTGTCGCATACTTCGGGGATCCGCCACTACAACCCCGGCGAGATCGAGAGCACGCGCCATTACCGCTTCATGGCCGACGGCTTCGCGATCTTCGCCACCGACCCGTTGCTGTTCAAGCCGGGAACCGGCTACCAGTACAGCACCTACGGCTACACCGTGGTCGGATGTGCGATCGAGGGCGCCGCGGGCCAGCCCTTTGAGGACTACCTGGCCGCGCACGTGCTGCGGCCGGCGGGCATGACACACACGGTGGTCGACAATACCTTCGACATCGTGCCGCACCGCGCGCGCGGCTATCAGAAGATCGACGGCGAGGTAAAGAACGCCGAGCTCATGGACTCGAGCTACAAGATCCCGGGCGGCGGCTATGTGAGCACCTCCGAGGATCTGGTGCGCTTCGCGCAGGCGCTGCTCGACGGCAAACTCGTCAAACCCGCGACGCTCGCCGAGATGTGGACCGCCACGGCGGTGAGCGGCAAGGAGAGCTACGGGCTCGGCTTCCAGGTGCTCGAGGGCGGCAGGTTCGTGATGCACACCGGCGGGCAGCCGGGCACGAGCACGGTGCTGATCATCGTCCCGCAGTCGCGCTTCGCGCTGGCTATCATGGCCAACCTGGGAGAGGCGCGGCTGCGGGAGCTGCTGCGCACATTGCTCGCAGAGATGAAGATGCCGGTTCCGGCACCATGAGGTGACTACATGAGCCTACGAATCCTGGGCGCACTGGCGCTCGCAATGCTGTTGCCGCTGACAACGCCTGCCGACGAGCCGCCGCAGGGGCCGCTGCGCCCCGACCAGATCGCGTTCCGGGCACTTTATAAGGAGATGGTCGAGACCGACACCAGCTACCCGAAGGGCAGCTGCACGCTGCTCGCCGAGCGCATCGCCGCGCACCTGCGCGAGGCCGGGTTCACCGACCGCGACATCACGTTGTTCTCCGTCCCCGAGCATCCGCTCGAAGGCGGCATCGTCGCCGTGCTCCCGGGAAGCTCGCAGACCGCAAAACCGATGCTGCTGCTCGGTCATCTCGACGTGGTGGCGGCCAAGCGCGCCGACTGGAGCCGCGACCCGTTCACCCTGATCGAGGAGAACGGCAATTTCTACGGGCGCGGCACCTCGGACATGAAGGGCATGGACGCTACCTGGGTCGACGCCCTCATGCGCTTCAAGCGCGAGGGCTATCGCGGCAAGCGCACCATCAAGATGGCGCTCACCTGCGGCGAGGAGACTACCGAGGCCTTCAATGGCGCCGACTGGCTCGCCAGGAACCGGCCCGAGCTGATTGCGGCGGCCTTCGCGCTCAACGAAGGCGGCGGCGGCCGCACCGACGGGCACGGCAAGCTGCTGGTCGAGTCGATGCAGGTCGGCGAGAAGGCCGCGCAGAACTACACCGTGGAGGCCACCAATGCGGGCGGCCACAGCTCGATCCCGATCCGCGACAACGCGATCTACGAGCTCAGCGATGCGCTCCTCAAGGTGCGCGAGTACGAATTCCCGGTGAAATTCACCGACACCACGCGCGCGTTCTTCGCCAAAGCGGGAGCTGCGCGCGACGACGAGCTCGGGCAGGCCATGGTGGCGCTCGCCAGGAATCCCGACGACCACGCGGCCGAGGCCATCGTGTCGCGCGATCGCAGCTATCACAGCATGCTGCGCACCACCTGCGTGGCGACACTGCTCGCGGGCGGCCACGCGGAAAATGCCCTGCCGCAGCGCGCCACCGCCAACGTGAACTGCCGCATCTTCCCCGGCGAGACCGTCGAGGGCACTCAGGCGGCGCTCATCGCCGCCATCGGCGATCCGCGCATCACGGTGACGGCGGCACATGCACGCGGACCCATAGCGCAGCCGCCGCCGCTCGACCCGAAGATCATGGCACCGGCCGAGAAGCTGGTGGCCCGCTACTTCCCGGGCGTGCCGCTGGTGCCGACCATGTCGACCGGCGCGACGGATGGCATCTACCTCGAGGCCATCGGCATCCCGGTGTACGGCGTGCCGGGATTCTGGGGCGACCCCGACGGCAATGGGGTGCACGGGCTCAACGAGCGCCGCGGCGTGCGCTCGCTCTATGTGGGGCGCGACTTCCTCAACGATCTGATCAAGGCCTACGCGGACGCCGAATGAGGCACGTGCGCGGCATGCTCGCCGCTCTCGCGCTATGCGCGGGCCTGGCCGCGCATGCCGGTGAGCCCGCCATATCGGGCGGCGTGTTCCACGTGACCCCGGTGCGGCCGGTGGCGCAGCTGCTGCCGCTGGCGCTCGCCGCCACGCCACCGGTGGAAAGCGGCGACTTCCGGCCCGCCGACCTGGTGGAGCTGACCGCGCTCGACCCGACCATCCGGCTCGACATCCGCTACGCGACCAGCAACAACTTCCTCGGCACGCCGGTCTACAGCCAGGCGCGCGCCTTCCTGCAGCGGCCGGCCGCCGAGGCGCTGGTGCGCGTCCAGCGTTCGCTCGCGCGCGAGGGCTACGGGGTGCTGGTGCACGACGGCTACCGGCCGTGGTACGTGACCAGGATCTTCTGGGACGCGATGCCGCCCGAGCTCCACAAGTACGTCGCCGATCCGGCCGAGGGCTCGCGCCACAACCGCGGCTGCGCGGTGGATCTGACGCTCTACGATCTCAGGAGCGGTCGCGCGGTCGAGATGCCGAGCGTGTACGATGAGCCGACCGAGCGCGCCTGGCCGACCTATGCAGGGGGGACCAGCGAGCAGCGCCGCATGCGCGATCTGCTGCGCCATCACATGGAAGCCGAGGGCTTCAGCGTCTACGAGTTCGAGTGGTGGCACTTCGACTACCGCGACTGGAAGGCGTACCGCATCGGCAACGTGCGCTTCGAGGATCTCGGCGCCGGGCACTGAGGTGCGCACCGCGCCGCCGCGGCCTGGCTATTCAGCTAGTTCTTGAGCTTGTAGCCGGTCTTGAAGATCACGGCCACGGCGCTCACGCAGAGCGCCAGGAAGGCGAGCGTCGCGCCCGTGCTCGCCACCACGTTCACGTCCGCGGCACCGAAGAAGCTCCAGCGGAAGCCGCTGATGAGATACACCACCGGATTGAAGAGCGTGATCCGCTGCCACAGCGGCGGCAGCA
>JASHVF010000264.1 GCA_030039615.1 Gammaproteobacteria bacterium
GGGCTGCGCATCGAGCCAGGCGACGAACGTGCGCGTGTCCGTAACGACCGTGTCGGGGCTCAGACTGTTCATGAGCGCCATGAGCGCATCGCGCGTCGGCTTATCGTTGAAGTCCGGGTTCTCGGGCGCCGTGGGTGCGCGTTTGGTGCGGTAGAACGGGTTGACGACCAGCACCGAGTAACCGGCCTCGGCCAGCCGCCTGCCCATGTGCCGGAACGCGGGCCGCAGCCCGAAGATGTCGGGCCACATGAGCACGCCCGGGTAGACCGCGTCCGTCGGATGCACGAAATAGGCGTCCGCGGCGCCATCGGGTGTCTTGATCTCGACCTCGGCCTCCTCGATCCAGGCGGCGCTCGCCGCCGCCGGCAGGAGCGAAGCGAGCCCCGCCCCGAGGCTCACGGCACCGAAGCGCCGCCGCGACAGTTGTGCCGACCTGAGTTGATACTCAATCATGTCGTCCATTGAATCGTTGTCGCACACGAGAGCTCTCCGAAAGCGCGGGACGCGGCGCGCAGTATATCCTTCCGTGACACTCGCCCATGCAAGCCGCTGAAGCACCGCTCCCGGACCAGGTCTCGCGGCAGCTGTTGCCCTGGCTGGTGGCGGTCGCCTTCTTCATGCAGGCGCTCGATACGACGATCCTCAACACCGCCGTTCCCGGCATTGCGCACGCGCTCGGGGTCGGCCCGCTCAGCATGAAGGCGGTGCTCGCGAGCTACACGCTGAGTCTCGCGGTCTTCATCCCGGTGAGCGGCTGGATGGCCAATCGCTTCGGCACGCGGCGCGTGTTCGGCAGCGCGATCGCGCTGTTCACGCTCGGATCGCTGCTCTGCGGGCTGTCGCGCAACATCCACTGGCTGGTGGCGTTCCGGGTGCTGCAGGGCTGCGGCGGCGCGATGATGGTGCCGGTCGGCAGACTCACGCTGGTGCGCACCTTCGGCAAGGCCGAGCTGGTGCGCGCCATGAGCTTCGTGGCCGTGCCGGGGCTGCTCGGGCCGCTGTTCGGACCGATCGCCGGCGGCCTGATCACCGGCTATGCGCACTGGAGCGTGATCTTCTTCATCAACGTTCCGGTGGGCTTAGCCGGGCTCTACCTGGTGCGGCGCTACCTGCCCGACTTCCGCGAAGCGCGTACGCCGCCGCTCGATCTCGCGGGGCTGGTGCTGTTCGGCTCGGGAATCGCGCTCCTCTCCTACGTTCTCGAGGTGTTCGGCGAGTACCGCCTGAGCAGCGCCGCGATCGCCGGGCTCCTGGCCCTGTCGTTCGCGCTGCTCGCGGGCTACGGCCTGCACTCGCGGCGCACGCGCCACCCGCTGCTCAATCTCGCGCTGTTCCGCGTGCGCACCTTCCGCGCCGCCGTGAACGGCGGCTTCTTCACGCGCGTCAGCATCAGCGGCATTCCGTTCCTGCTGCCGCTGCTCTTCCAGGTGGGCCTCGGCTACACGCCGATCCAGTCGGGGCTGCTCATGATGGCGCAGGCATTCGCCGCCATGAGCCTCAAGATGATCATGCCGCGCATCCTGGCGCGCTTCGGCTACCGCGCGGTGCTGGTCTCCAACACGCTGATGCTCGGTGTCCTGATCCTCCTGTTCGCCACCATCGGCGCGGCGACCCCCGTGTGGCTCATCGTGCTGCAGGTGTTCGGCTTCGGCCTGTTCTCCTCGATCCAGTACACCAGCATGAACACGCTGGTGTACGCGGACGTGAGCGCCAGGGCGGCGAGCGATGCCAGCACGATCGCGAGCACCGGCCAGCAGCTCTCCATCAGCTTCGCGGTCGCGACCGCCTCACTGGTCACGGCGCTGTTCGTGCCGGACCGCTTCCACACCACTCCCGGGGAGCTGCTGCACGGCATTCATCAGGGGCTGGTGGTGCTCGGCTGCGCGACGCTGCTCTCGACGCTCGTGTTCCGCGCCCTCAGGCGCGACGACGGCAGCGCCGTGAGCCGGCACGGCGGCGCGGCGCCCGTCACGGGTGAAGGCGCCACCGCGCGCTGAACCCGGAAACAACGGCGCCGCCCGCAGGCGGCGCTTTCGCTCGACGCTGAGCGTTCGAACTTCAGGCGATCGGACGCGCCAGGCGGTCGCGAACCACCCAGGCGATGTGCCCGATCACCAGCGCGAACGTCACGCCGATCTCGATCGCAAATAGAACTTCCATGCTCGTCTCCTTGAAGATGTCTGTCAGCAAGCGCGCGCGATTCTAGAGAGCGACGCGCCGCGCGGCGTCCGTCGGAGGAAAGCTCGGGCGTATGCATTTCGGGAGAGTGCACAGCGCACACTCGGCCTCGTGCGCCGCAATCTGCGCACTGCTTCACGCTCTCGTCAGCGCAACCTCACGTGGGCGTCACACAGTTCTGCTCCGCGCGCGCCCTCGGGCCGCCTGGCGGTCGCGGGTCCTAAAAGCGGTAAAGTGGCGGCGGCACCTCCCGAAGCACGCCCAAGGGGCTCTATGAAACTGTTGATCGAAGTCGTCGGCTGGATAGGCGCGACCCTCATCATCGCGGCGTACGCGCTGCTCTCCGCCGGGAAGCTGCGCGGCGACTCGCGCACCTATCACCTGATGAACATCTTCGGGGCGGCGGGCTTCGTCTTGAACAGCGGCTGGAACGGCGCGTTCCCGTCCGCGGCGCTCAACGTCGTGTGGATCGGCATCGGTGCCTACGGGCTCCTGCAGCGGCGTCGCTCAACGGTAAAAGGCGACGCCCCGGTCCACTGACCGCCGCGGCGCGCCTGGCGCCGAAACGCGACAATTGCAACGAATTCCAACCAAACGTCTCGGGCTGAGAGCAAGGACTGCTTTGTGCGAACCGATCGGCTATAAGTGAGTCCAAGGACTGACCAACCAGGGGGATCTGCTCGATGTCATCGCACCGCTTGGGTACTGCCGCGATCGCACTGCTGGGAGTGATGGCGGCTTCGGCCACCTCGCCTCCGCGACCGATCCTCAAGCACCCGACGGCGCCCGCCGGCACTGCGCACCTCATGGCCTTCGGCGGCCGCAGTGCCGCCCAGCTGCGCAGCGGCATCGGCGGCAAGCTCGACGCCGCGCTCGCGGACCTCGCCCGCCACGCAGGCGTCAGCGGGGGCACGCCGGCGGCCCTGCATGGCCTGAACCCGGCGGCGCACTTCATGCAGCGCGGTGCCGGCTCGCCGCCGCTCGTCTCGGTCGACGCCGTGACGCGCGGCGATCCGCAGGCCCTCAAGGCGGCGCTCGAGAGTCTCGGGCTGGTGCACGCCTCGGTATTCCGCAACGACGTCGGCGGTTGGCTGCCGGTGAGCGCCATCGAGAGCGCCGCTGCGCGATCCGAGGTCGCCTCGCTGCGCGCGGCACTGTCGCGCACCCGCGGCGCGGTCGCGACGCAGGGTGACTTCGCGCAGGGCACGGCGGCGCTGCGCGCGAAGTACACGAGCCTCGATGGCACGGGCGTTACCGTCGGCGTGCTCTCCGATAGCTTCGACTGCTACGGCGTCTACGCCGCCGATCAGGGTCAGACCATCGAGGGGGTCCCCGTCCCGCCCGCCTCGGGGGTGATTGGCTATGCCTACTACGGCTTCACCGCCGATGCCGAATCGGACGAGGCATCGGGAGCGCTGCCCTCGAGCGTCAACGTGCTGGAGGAGGCAGGCGGCGGCGGCGACGGCTGCGTCACGGAGTTCGGCTACCCGTACAACCTGCCCTTCACCGACGAGGGGCGCGCGATGCTGCAGATCGTGCACGCCGTGGCCCCGGGAGCCAGCCTCGCCTTCTACACCGCCGACAACAGCGAGGCGGATTTCGCCAACGGTATCCAGGCGCTCGCCAGCGCGGGCGCCAAGGTGATCGCCGACGACGTCGGCTACTTCGA
>JASHVF010000265.1 GCA_030039615.1 Gammaproteobacteria bacterium
TATGGACATCTCCCGCGAGCGGATCGCCTATCCGCCCTCGACCGGCGCGCGATGCGTGCACGACACACCGCTCGTGGTCGCGACGCCTGCGAGCCTCGAGGGCTTCGGCCTGCTGGTCGATGAGCCGAGGACCTTTCCGATCGAGATCGTGCAATGGCCCGCGCAGGGCTGGCGCGCGATCGATGCCAACACCGGCAACCAGGGCGGCGTCGCCGAAGGGCTGTTCGAGTTCAGCTGGCAGGGCGCGACGCTCTACGCGCGCAACAACGCCGTCGGCGACAGTTATCTCTTCGGCTGGAGCACCTGGCCCGAGGAAGCGGCGCGCAGCGGCGGAGCCAGGCGCGAGCGGGCGCTCATCTGGCGCGCGAACTACCATCCCGACGGCGGCCAGCTCTTCCATCCGCTCGACGGGCAGAGCTTCGTCGTGCCGCTCGCGCTCCCCGGGGACGACGTCACCCCGGAATCCTTCGTGACGTTCTGGTGCGACGGCCGCCGCGCGCTCTACCTGCATCCGAACGTGTGGCACGGAGCGGTCGTGCCGCACGACGACGAGGCGCGCTTCCTCGACCGCCAGGGCCGGGTGCACGCGCGCGTCTCGATCGACTTCGTCAGGGAGTTCGGCTGCTATCTGGGGGCATCGCTCCGCCCGCCCTGAAGCCGCACCGCGGCTCGCTTCAGGCCTTGGGCTCGGCGAGCAGCTGTACCCAGAACAGTCCGCGGCGCGAGGCGCGCCCCGTGGCAAGAGCGATCCCCATCTCCGCGAAGCGCGGATCCATGATGTTCTCGCAGTGGCCGGGGCTGTCGAGCCAGCCTTTGACCACCTCTTCGACGCTCTGCGGACCGTAGGCGATGTTCTCGCCCACCAGCTTCTCGTGATAGCCGGCGGCACGCACCCGGTCGGCGGGCGACTCGCCGGCGAGGTCCCGGTGCTCGAAGTAGTCGTGCTCGGCCATGTCGGTGGCGTGGCCGAGCGCCACGTCCGCCAGCGTTCCGGAGATGGCGAGCGGCGGCGCGGGACCGAAGGACTTCGAGCCGCAGCGCGCGCCGCGGGCGCGTGCCTCGTTCACGAGCTCGAGCGCACGGTGCGCCAGCGCCGGTGCCGCAGTGGGGCGGGTGGCGGGCGCAGGGGCCGGCGGGGCACCGGAGGGGGTATGCCAGGTGGTGACGGGCGCGGAAGGGTACGGGCCCGGCGCCGCAGCAGCCGGCGCGCCCGTGGTCGAGGCCAGCACCACCCAGCTCTCGGCGCCGCGCTGATAGAGCCCCACATCGGTGAGCTCGCGTCCCGAGACGTTGCGGCACTCGGAGCGGCGCAGGTTCTGGATGAGCGCATCGTCCGAGCCCGTCGCGTGCAGACCGCGCGCCGCGACCACGGGATAACCGCTGCGCTCGGCGGCGCTCAGCAGCGCGCCACCTTGCGCCCATCGCTCGGCCGCACGGTCGAGCCGCACGTCGTGAGAGAGCGGGCGGGCCGCCGCAACCAGGCCGCCGCAGCCGCCGGCGCGCAGCATCTGCACCACGGAGAGCGCGTCGCTGCGCGCCGCGGGCGCAGCGCCGAGGCCGCCCGCCGCGAGCAGCAGACCCCACAGCCGGCCGGGAAAGATGCGATTCATCGAAGGCTCCCGCATCGAGGCTCACCCGCACTGAATGAGGCGAGGTTAAATCAAAGCAACGCGCCGCGGATGTGGCGGATGACCGGGCGGCGGCGGGAATGCGTCACAGTTTGGCTTTCTACCCGCAGGTGAAGCTGTGTAACCTGTTCTCTCCAGAGGTTCCCGACAGGTGGGCTCATGAAACGATCGTCGACGCTCCTTACCGGCGCACTCGGAGTCTGGGCAGCCACCGCCGCCCTCGCCGCCGACCAGCCTGCCAATGCACCCGCGACGCCGGTGATCGAGACCCTCTGGGGCCAGCAGGTCACCGACAATTACCGCTACATGGAGGAGTTGGGTCCCCAGACCATGGACTGGATGAAAGCCCACGGTGCCTACACCCGCTCCGTGATCGACTCGATCAGGCCGCGGGCCGCGCTCGGTGAGCGGGTAGCCGCTTTCACGGCGAGCTTCGGCCTCATCAAGAGCTACGCGCGTTACGCAGATCGCGCCTTCTACGAGGAGCGCGCACCGGGCTCGGACAACTTCGACCTGATGGTCAAGGACGGCCACGGCGTGCGCAAGATCGTCGACATCGCCGCGATTCGGGCCGCGCACGGCGGCCAGCCCTACGCCATCAACTACATTCTCGCGGCGCCCGACGGCTCGAAGGTCGCCGTCGGAATCTCCGCGGGTGGCTCGGAGGACGCCTCGATCAGCGTCTATGACGCCGTGAGCGGCCAACAGATCGCCGGCCCGGTTGACCGCGCGGAATTCGGGACGACGGCGTGGAGCGAAGACTCACTCTGGCTGCATTTCAACCGCCTGAAGAAGCTCGCTCCCGGTGAGCCGCCCATCGACAAATACAAGGACTCCATGGCCACCGCCTGGGATCTGCACGGCGATCCGATCAGCGTTGCCGGTCGCGGGATCGGGCACGGCACGAGCTTCGAGCCCGATGAGATTCCGGTCATCGGCATCGTCCCGGGGACCCCCGTGGCGCTGCTGGCCTCGATCAACGGCGTGCAGAACGAGCTCAAGGTCTGGAGCGCGCCGGTCTCCGAGGCGGCGAGCCCCGCTGCGCACTGGGCGCTGCTGTTCGATCGGGATGCGGGCATCACCGGCACCGATCAGCGCGGCGCGGAGATCTTCCTGCGCTCGCACAAGGACGCGCCGACGTTCAAAGTGCTGGCACTCAAGGCCGGCGAGCCGCTGGCCGCCGCGCGCGTGCTGGTTCCCGCGTCCGCCGACCGCGTGATCGAGAACATCAACGCGGCGGCCGATGCGCTCTACGTGCTCGCAAACAAGGGGGCATATTCCGAGTTGCTGCGCGTACCCGCGGGCTCGGGCCGCATCGAGGAGGTGCCGCTGCCGACGCGCGGACACATCACGGAGGCATTCTCCGACCCTCGCCAGGCCGGCATCACCATCCTTTTTTCCAGCTGGGTAGTCCCGCCGCAGGAATATCGGTATGACCCCGCGGCGCATAAATTCGTCGACCTGGGCATCGGCGCGCGCGGCAGCATCGACGCCTCGAAGTACCTCGTGAGCGACCTCGAGGCGCGCGCGCACGACGGCGTGCGCGTACCCCTGTCCCTGATCCAGCCGCAGGACAAGCCCCGGCCGCAGATCGTCATGCTCGAGGCTTACGGCTCCTACGGCATCTCCGAGCTGGCGGACTTCAGCGCGCGGCGCGCCGCAGCCATGCAGGAAGGCATTACCTACGGGGTATGCCACGCGCGCGGCGGCGGGGAGCTCGGCGAGGCATGGCGTCTGGGGGGCAAGGACGCCAACAAGCACAACACCTGGCAGGATCTGATTGCGTGCGGCGAGGACCTGATCGGCCGGGGCATCACGGACCGTAAGCACCTGTTCATCCTCGGTGGCTCGGCCGGCGGTATCACCGTAGGCCGCGCGATGACCGAGAGACCCGAGCTGTTCGCAGGCGTGATCGATGTCGTGCCGGCCGCGAATACGCTGCGGGCCGAGTTCAGCCCGAATGGGCCGCCGAACATTCCGGAGTTCGGGTCGATCACGACCGAGCAGGGGTTCAGGAACCTTTACGAGATGGACTCGATCCAGCACGTCGTCAGGGGCACGCAGTATCCGGCCGTGATGATCTCGACCGGCCTGAACGATCCGCGCGTCTCGCCCTGGGAGCCGGCGAAATTCGCCGCGGCTCTGCAGGCGTCCGAAACGGGCAACCCGGTGCTTCTGCGCATCGACGCCGAAGCCGGCCACGGCATCGGCTCGACCAAGACTCAGACCGATGCGCTCACGGCGGACTGGATCGCGTTCGTCTTCTGGCGCAGCGGTCTGCCTGACTGGCAGCCCGTACGATGACGGCGCTGCTCAGCGCCCCGCCGGCACGTCGCCCCTGAGCCACGCTTCGGCCAGGCGCACCCAGGTGCTGCCGCCGAGCGGGATGAGCGCGTCGTTGAAGTCGTAGCTCGCGTTGTGCAGCATGCACGGCCCCTCGGCGTGGCCGCCGGCGCGGTGGCTGCCGTCGCCGTTGCCGATGAGGAAATAACAGCCGGGCTTCTCCTGCAGAAAGTAGCTGAAGTCCTCGCCCCCCATGGTCGGGTCGAAGTGCCTGACGTTGTCGGCGCCCACCACGCTCACGAGGAGGCCGCGCACGAACTCGGTCTCGCGCGCGTGATTGATGGTCGGCGGATAGTTGCGGCGAAAAGTAAACTCGCAGCCCGCGCCGAAGGCCGCCGCGGTGCCCTCGGCGACCTCCCGCATGCGCTGCTCGATGAGATCCGTGACCGCGTGGCTGAAGGTGCGCACGGTGCCGGCGAGCTCGGCGCTGTCGGGAACGACGTTCACGGCCTCGCCGGCGTGAATGGTGCTGACCGAGATGACGCCGGCGTCGATCGGGCGCTTGTTGCGCGAAATGATGGTCTGCAAGCCCTGTACCACCTGGCAGGCGACCGGCACGGGATCGATGCCGAGGTGCGGCATGGCGGCGTGCGCGCCGCGGCCGCGGATCACGATGCGAAAGTCGCTGGTGGAGGCGAACACCGGTCCCGGACTGACCGCGAACTGGCCCACCGCGAGCCCCGGCCAGTTGTGGATGCCGAACATGGCCTCCATCGGGAAACGCTCGAAGAGGCCGTCCCTGATCATCTCGCGCGCGCCGCCGCCGCCCTCCTCCGCCGGCTGGAACACGAGGTACACCGTGCCGTCGAAGTCGCGATGCCGCGCCAGGTGGCGCGCCGCGGAGAGCAGCATCGCCATGTGCCCATCGTGCCCGCAGGCGTACATCCTGCCGGCGTTGACGCTGGCGTGCGGGAACGTATTGCGCTCGGTGACGGGCAGCGCATCCATGTCGGCGCGCAGGCCCACGGCGCGCGCCGAGCTGCCGTTCTTCACGATGCCGACGACGCCGGTGCGGCCCAGCCCGCGGTGCACCGGGATGCCCCAGTCGGTGAGCGTCTTCGCGATCAGGTCCGAGGTGCGCTGCTCCTGGTAGCCGAGCTCGGGATGCTGGTGCAGGTCGCGGCGCAGGCTCTGGATGAGGGGCGCTTCCGCCACGATGGGCTCGATCATGTTCATGTGGGCGTCCGTGTGAAGGGAATCACGATCAGCGTGACGGCGAAGTTGAGGCACAGCGCGAGGAAGCCGGCGCTCACGCCGAGAAACGGATCGTGATGCGTGAGCATCAGGAGGAGCGCCGTGGCCACGCCGACGATCATACCGGCGAGCACCGCGCTTGCGGTGACCCGCCGCGAATAAAGCCCGAGCAGCACTCCGGGGAACATCTGCGTCACGCCCGCGTAGCCGGTGAGCAGCAGGCCGACGAGCGTCGCGGAGCTGTACACGGCCAGCAACAGGCTGACGAGCCCGAGCACCACCACCATGACGCGCGCGAGCCGCGCCACGTCCTCGTCCGACATCGAGGGCACGAAGAGCGCCCGCACCAGGTTCTTGGCGAACAGCGATGCGGCGGCGAGGATGAGGATCGAGGCCGGCACCATGGCGGTGAGCGCGCCCGCCCCTCCCACAATGCCGAGGAACCACGGCGGGAAGCTCTGCCGCACCACCGTCAGCATGGCGAGGTCGCCGTCCTTGAGCCCTGGTGCGATCAACACCGCGGCGAAGCCCGCGAAGAAAATGAAGGCGAGCGTCAGCGTATAGAGCGGCATCACGACGGCGTTGCGCCGCAGCGTATCGGCGCTCCTCGCCGTGAAGATGCTGCCGAAGGTGTGCGGCCACATGTAGAAGCCGAGCGCGGTGAGCAGCACCGTGGAGACGTACCAGGCGTGGCCCAGGTTGCGCGTGGCGCCGGGCATGGTGAGGTGCGCGGGGTGCGCCGCAGCGAGTGCCGCGAACATCGGACCGATGCCGCCAAAGTGCAGAAACGGCACGCCGATGCCGATCGCGAGCGCCGCCAGCACCATGAGCACGTCCTTCAGCACGCTCACCCAGGCGACCGCGCGCACGCCGCTCGCGGACACGAAGGCGACCAGCAGTACCACCGCGACCGCCATGGCGCTCGAGCGGCCGATCTCACCAAAGCTCGCCACCGAGACGATGATGCCGACGCCCGCGAGCTGCAGCACCAGATACGGCACGAAACAGACGAGGCCGACGATGCACACCAGAGCCGCGAGAGCCCGGTTACGGTAGCGCAGCGCGAAGAAATCGGACTGGGTCTGCAGCCGGTGGCGGCGGCCGAGCTCCCAGAGCTGCGGCAGGATGAAGAAGGAGACGACATAGGCGAGGGTCAGGTAGGCCGGCACGTAGAGCGTCGGCCCGCCGCGCGAGTACGCCCAGCCGCTGGCACCGAGAAAGGCGAAGGTGGTGTAGACCTCGCCCGCCATCAGCAGGAACACCAGCAGGACTCCGAAGCCGCGGCCGCCGACCGTCCACTGCTCGAGGTCCATGCGCACCCGCGCCCCGGCGAGCAATCCCACTAAAGTGCCGAGCGCGACGATCGCCGCGATCGTGGCGAGGCACACGGCGGGGGG
>JASHVF010000266.1 GCA_030039615.1 Gammaproteobacteria bacterium
CGCTCGGGATGTCCGTGGCGGCGGACGATGTGTCCGGCCGCGTGCGCGGGCTGCTCGCTCCGCCCGCGCGTCCGGTCCGCGCCCGCATCGCCCTCAGCGTCGCTATCGCGGCGCTCCTCGCGCCGCTGCTCGCGCTGCCGGGGCACTCGCTGCTGCACGAGCTGCTCGAGCAGCTGGTGGCCTTCGGGCGTTAGGGACTCAGGCGCGTGCGGCGGTGAACTCGAGCCGCAGCGACAGATCGACCGCGCGCACGTGCTTGGTGAGTGAGCCGACCGAGACGTAGTCGACGCCCGTCTCGGCAATCGCGCGCACCGACTCGAGCGTCACGCTCCCCGAGGCCTCGAGCCCGACCGGCCGCGCGCGCGCGCGGTTGAGCGCTACCCCGGCCCGCAGGTCCGCGAGGCTGAACTCATCGAGCATCACGACGTCGGGCCCCGCCGCGAGCGCTTCCTCGAGCTCGTCGAGCGATTCCACCTCGACCTCGACCACGATTCCCGGCACGTGGCTGCGCGCCGCGCGGATCGCCGCGCTCAGCGAGCCGGCGGCGGCGATGTGGTTCTCCTTGATCAGCACCCGGTCGTAGAGGCCCATGCGGTGATTCTGCGCGCCGCCGCACAGCACCGCGTACTTCTGCGCGCTGCGCAGCCCCGGCACCGTCTTGCGCGTGTCGAGAATGACGCAGCCGGTGCCGGCCACGGCCTCGACAAAACGCCGCGCCGCGGTTGCGGTCCCGGACAGCAGCTGCAGGAAATTGAGCGCCGTGCGCTCGCCGGTGAGCACCGGGCGGGCGGCGCCGGCGATCTCGAATACCACCTGCTTGGCGGCGATCGGCTCGCCGTCGCTGGCGTGCCAGGTGAGCTGCACGTGCGGGTCGAGGTGCCGGAACACGGCCTCGACCCACGGCCGTCCGGCGAGCACGGCGCTCTCGCGCGTGATCAGGCTGCCGCGCACCCGCTGCGCAGCCGGCACCAGCGCAGCGGTGACATCCCCGCTGCCGATGTCCTCACGCAGCGCTGCTTCGACCTGTGCGGGGAGATCGCGCGGAGGCTCGGGCATGGCTCCTAGCTGGCGATGAACGGCAGCAGGTGCGTGGCGCCTGCCATGCACATGAGCATGGGGATCGACAGCACGAAGTTGACGCGCGAGGCCATGCCGGCCGTCTTCCTGGCCTTGGCCTTCTGCTCGTCGGTCGCGGCAACGATGCCGAGGATCTTTTTCTGGTTGGGCCAGATCAGCACCCAGACGTTGAACAGCATGATGGTGCCGAGCCAGGCGCCGGTGCCGATGGTCACCAGGTACAGGTGGGACGCGTTGCCGGGGATCGCGCCGAGGCTGAAGGCACCGACGAAATTGCCGGCGCGGGCGAGCAGCCAGGCGCCGCCCACCCAGGTGGCGACCGCGCCCCAGCGGAACCAGAAGAGCGCGCGCGGAGCGACGTACTTGGTGATGGCCGCGCCGCCCGGGCCGCCCTTGTCGGCCGCGGCATCGGCAAGCGCCGGGGTCTGCGCGACGTTGAAGTAATAGAGCAGACCGATCCAGAACACGCCGGCGACGATGTGGAACCAGCGCGCGAATCCCAGCTCGTAGAAGTGCGTGCCGCCGATCAGCACCGACAGGATCAGGGCGAGCACGATGCCGAGGATCAGGGAGTGGCGATGATTGTTGAGGGGATTCATTGCTTCGGTCTCCAAGTTATTGTTTCGATTGACCTGAGCCTGGAATCGAGCGTTTGAAGAATAGGCGAGGCACCCCCATAATTCAACGCATGCGGAAGCGAGCGTGACGGAGCCGTCCGCGGCTGTGGCGCCGCCGGAGCGCCCGCCTTCGCCGTGCATCAATGTCTGCTCCCTCGACTCCCGGGGGTACTGCATCGGATGCCTGCGGACGGGGACGGAGATCGGCCGGTGGCTCGCGATGAGCGCCGCGGAGCAGTGGCGGCTGATCGCGGAGCTCGCTGAACGGCGCAAGCAACGAGGTGGCTAACGATGGATGTAGTCGAAAGAATCAAGACCGAGCTCGGCGCGGGCCCGGTGGTGCTGTTCATGAAGGGCACCCCGGATTTCCCGCAGTGCGGATTCTCCGCGCAGACCGTGGCGGCGCTGCGCGCCGTGGGCGCCAGCTTCCGCTACGTGAATATCTTCGAAGAGCCCGAGATGCGCGAGGCGCTCAAGCGCTTCTCCAACTGGCCGACCTACCCGCAGCTCTACGTCAAGGGAGAGCTGGTGGGCGGCTGCGACATCGCGCTCGAGATGCTGAAGAGCGGCGAGCTGAAGAAGCTCATGACCGAGGCGGGGGCGGCGGCTCGCTAGCCGCATCCTCGAGCGCGGCATCCTCGCCGCCCGCATCCTCCGGCGGCGTGCTGTACCAGCCGAGCGCCTGGGCGCGCTGCGAGGCCTGCTCGAAGCTTTCCCACAGCCGGTTGCACACCAGGCAGAAGAGGTCGGCGCTGCGCTCGGCGTCGTAGCGCGCGCTGTGCGCGCTGCCGGCATCCCACTCGAGCCC
>JASHVF010000267.1 GCA_030039615.1 Gammaproteobacteria bacterium
CGCCCGTAGCGGTACACCTCCTCGACCACCAGGCGCTGCTGGTTCACCTTGATGGGGTAGACCGCCGCGTAGCGGTTCTTGTAGTCGTTCTCGGTGATCGCGGAAGCGAACGCGTCGTGCATGCGCTTCAGGCGGTGCGCCAGGATGTCCGAGAAGCGCACCACCACCGGAGTGCTCAGGTCGCGCGCCTGCAGCCCCTCGACCACCTCATAGAGGTCGATCTCGCGCTCTTCGGTGGTGTCGGGACGCACCACCACGTGGCCGAGCTCGTTGATCGAGAAATAGCCCTTGCCCCAGGCAGCCACGTTGTACAGATCGAGGGAGTCCTCGATCCGCCAGGGTTGCGCGGGGTTGAATTTGCGGTTGCCGTTGAGGGCGATCTTGGGATCGGCGGCCACGGGGCGCGTTATATCAAAATTGCGTGTCCAGTGAGAGTGTCGCGTCACACAACGTCGGGCCCGCGCGCCACCGCGCGCGCCGGATCGCGGATCCACTCGCTCCACGAGCCGGGATAGAGCTTCGCGCCGGAGAGGCCCGCGATCTCGAGCGCCAGCAGGTTGTGGCAGGCCGTCACGCCCGAGCCGCACATTGCAACCAGCGCCTGCGGCGGCCGGCCGCGCAGCGTCGCCGTCCAGGCGCGCCGCAGCTCTGCCACCGGCAGGAACTGTCCGAGGGGGTCGAGGTTGCCGGCGTACGGGTGGTTGTGAGCGCCGGGCACGTGACCGGCGACCGGGTCGAGCGTCTCGTTCTCGCCCGCGAAGCGGTCGGCGCTGCGCGCGTCGATCAGCAGCGGCTCGCCGCGCGCCAGCCCACCGCTCTCGAGCGCCGTGGCCACTGCGGTGGTGCTCACCAGCCGCTCGGCGGCGGGACGCGCCGCGAAGTGACGCGGTGCCCGGGAGGAGCGCTCGGTGCTCACCGGCAGCCGGGCGCGCTGCCAGGCGGCGAACCCGCCGTCGAGCACCGCCACCTGGAAGTGCCCGAGCCAGCGCAGCAGCCACCACAGGCGCGCGGCGTACACGCCCGGCCCCTGATCGTAGGCGATGACCTGCACGCGGCCGTCGATGCCGAAGCGGCTCAGGCTGGCGGCGAGCGCGGCCGGCTCGGGGAGGGGATGTCGGCCGCTGTGCGGGGTGCGCGGCCCGGACAGGTCGCGGTCGAGATGCGCGTACAGCGCGCCGGGGATGTGGCCGGCGGCCCAAGCCTGCGCGCCCCACTCGGGCCGGGCGAGATCGAAGCGGCAGTCGATGCTCACCCAGTCGTCATCGCCCAGGTGCCGGGCGAGTTCCGCCGTGCCGATCAGTGTCGCTGCCATGGGCTCAACTCCTCGGTGCTCTGCAGCGGCGCATTTTCGGCGCCCGGCACTTGTCGTTACAATCACCCGCAGCACCTTCCGCGGGGGGCCGATGGCAATCGACGTCTACTGGGGCAGCGGTAGTCCCTACTCGTGGCGGGTGCTGCTGGCGCTCGAGTACAAGCGGCTGCCTTACACCAGTCACCTGCTGCAGTTCTCCAAGCAGGAGCACAAGTCCCACGAGATGCTCGCGCTCAATCCGCGCGGGCGCGTACCGGTGCTCAAGGACGGCGACTATGTGTGCTTCGAGTCGCTGGCGATCCTTTATTACCTGGATCTCAAATACCCGCAGCCGCCGATCTTCGGGCGCAGCCCCGAGGAGGCGGGCGTCATCATGCGGGTGATCTGCGAGTACCAGGCCTACATCGAGCCGCAGCTGCGCACCATCACCCGTGCGATCTTCGGCGAGGCCGACCTCGCGGGCGATGAGGTGACCAGCGCCATGCACGCGGTGGCGAGCGAGGCGCGCACCATCGAAGGGCGGCTGTCGAAGGGGGATTGGGTGGTGGGCGATGCCTGCTCCGCTGTCGACATGGTGATCTTTCCGGGCATCCAGCTGCTCAAGCGCGCGCTCGAGCGCCCCGAGGCGCGCGAGCTTTCCTCGCGCTTCATGCCGGTCGAGGTCAACTACCCGGCGCTCGGCCGCTGGCTGCAGCGCGTCGCCGCATTGCCCGGTTACGAACGCACCTACCCGCCGCACTGGAGGTGAGCCGGGCGCGCTCGCGCCGTTCACATCCGATTGATACGCTTCGCACTGGCAGCGGCCCGGCGCGGGCCGCTCATCGTCATCACGCAAACAGGCACCATGAGCAACGAGCACAAAGTTCACGTCGAGTTTCCCGGACGGATTCTCTTTATCGGTTTCGGCAGCATCGGCCAGGGGGTCCTGCCGCTGGTGCTGCGCCACATCGGCATCGCCCCCGAGCGCATCACGATCGTCACCGCGGAGGACAAGGGAAACGAGGAGGCTGCCAGGTACGGGATCAGGTTCGTCAAGGAACGGCTGACGCGTGAGAACTTCCGCCGGGTGCTCAATCCGCTGCTCGGCCGCGGCGACTTCCTCATCAACGTCTCGGTGGAGGTCTCGAGCATCGCGCTGATCAAGCTGTGCTGGGAAAAGGGTGCGATGTACATCGACACCTGCATCGAGCCCTGGCCGGGCGGGTACACCGACCCGACCGTGCCGGTCGCGCGGCGCACCAACTACGCC